>NZ_JBHVWZ010000024.1:0-62077 GCF_042881985.1 Streptomyces sp. NPDC058246
AACGCCCGGTTACATTCCGAACCCGGAAGCTAAGCCTTACAGCGCCGATGGTACTGCAGGGGGGACCCTGTGGGAGAGTAGGACGCCGCCGAACTTCTTTTAGAGCTCCGGCTCTTGGGCATATCGCCCGAGAGCCGGAGCTTTTTGTTTTCCAGGGAGTTTTCCCAGAATGGCTCCACCCCTCCGCACCGTGCCGCGAAGGCTGCGGGTAAGGTCAGGGGGCATCGTCGGCTCGTTTCCCACAGGAGGCCCCCGGGTGGAGGTCCAGGAGACCCGCGTCCAGACGGACCGGGTCCTCACCATCCCGAACATCCTCAGCATGGCGCGCCTTGTCGGCGTGCCCATCTTCCTGTGGCTGATCCTCAGGCCGGAGTTCGGCGGTCCCAAGAGCGACGGTTGGGCGCTGCTCGTGCTCATGCTGAGCGGAATCAGCGACTATTTGGACGGGAAGCTCGCCCGGCGCTGGAACCAGATCAGCAGTCTCGGCCGGCTGCTCGACCCCGCGGCCGACCGGCTCTACATTCTGTCCACTCTCGTCGGCCTCACCTGGCGCGAGATTCTCCCGCTCTGGTTGACCGCTGCACTTCTGGCGCGAGAGCTGGTTCTGCTGGTGATGGTGGGTATCCTCCGGCGCCATGGCTATCCGCCGCCGCAGGTGAACTTCCTGGGGAAGGCAGCCACCTTCAACCTGATGTACGCGTTCCCGTTGTTGCTGCTCAGTGACGGCAGCGGGTGGATCGCGTCAGCCGGTGCGATTTTCGGATGGGCGTTCGCCGGATGGGGTACAACCCTCTATTGGTGGGCAGGAGTCCTCTACGTGGTGCAGGTCCGCCGGCTTGTCAGGGCGGACACCATGGCCGATTGAGCTCGGCCCGATTGGGCGGCTGAAGCGCCCCGATGGCCCCCGGTCGAAAACTGCGGGACAATCAGGACGAGCGAAGTCGGCTAGACCGTCGTCTCTTCAAGGAGGACGCTTCCGACATGAAGGCCGTCGTGATGGCCGGAGGCGAAGGCACACGCCTTCGTCCCATGACCTCAAGCATGCCCAAGCCGCTCCTGCCCGTGGTGAACCGCCCGATCATGGAGCACGTGCTCAGGCTGCTCAAAAGGCATGGGCTCAACGAGACCGTCGTTACTGTCCAGTTCTTGGCCTCTCTGGTCAAGAACCACTTTGGTGATGGCGAAGAGCTCGGCATGGAGCTCACCTATGCCAATGAGGAGAAGCCACTCGGTACTGCCGGGAGCGTGAAGAACGCCGAGGAGGCGTTGAAGGACGACACCTTCCTCGTCATCTCCGGCGATGCTCTGACCGACTTCGATCTCACCGACCTCATCAATTTCCACAAGGAAAAGGGTGGGCTCGTCACCGTCTGCCTGACGCGTGTGCCCAACCCCCTCGAATTCGGCATCACCATCGTCGACGAAGAGGGCAAGGTCGAGCGCTTCCTGGAGAAGCCGACCTGGGGGCAGGTCTTCTCCGACACAGTGAATACGGGCATCTATGTCATGGAGCCCGAGGTCTTCGACTATGTCGAGGCCGATGTGTCCGTCGACTGGTCCGGCGATGTCTTCCCGCAGTTGATGAAGGAAGGCAAGCCGATCTACGGCTATATCGCCGAGGGCTACTGGGAAGACGTCGGCACCCACGAAAGCTATGTGAAGGCGCAGGCCGACGTCCTGGAGGGCAAGGTCGACGTCGAGATCGACGGCTTCGAGATATCCCCGGGCGTATGGGTCGCCGAGGGCGCCGAAGTGCATCCCGACGCCGTGCTCCGCGGACCGCTCTACATCGGGGACTACGCCAAGGTCGAGGCGAACGCCGAGATTCGCGAGCACACCGTGGTCGGCTCCAACGTCGTCGTCAAGAGCGGTGCGTTCCTGCACCGGGCCGTCGTGCACGACAACGTGTACATCGGACAGCACAGCAATCTGCGCGGCTGCGTCATCGGGAAGAACACCGACATCATGCGGGCCGCCCGGATCGAGGACGGCGCCGTCATCGGCGATGAATGCCTCGTCGGCGAAGAATCGATCATCCAGGGCAACGTACGCGTCTACCCGTTCAAGACCATCGAGGCCGGCGCCTTCGTCAACACCTCGGTGATCTGGGAGTCGCGCGGTCAGGCGCATCTCTTCGGTGCGCGCGGTGTGTCCGGAATCCTGAACGTGGAGATCACCCCGGAGCTCGCTGTGCGCCTCGCAGGGGCGTACGCGACGACGCTCAAGAAGGGCTCCACCGTCACGACGGCTCGTGACCACTCCCGAGGTGCTCGTGCGCTGAAGCGGGCGGTCATCTCGGCGCTTCAGACCAGCGCCATCGACGTACGCGACCTGGAGAACGTACCCCTGCCGGTGGCCCGACAGCAGACCGCCCGGGGCAGTGCGGGCGGGATCATGATCCGGACGACACCCGGTGTCCCGGACTCCGTGGACATCATGTTCTTCGACGAGCAGGGCGCCGATCTGTCGCAGGGGGGTCAGCGGAAGCTGGACCGGGTGTTCGCGCGGCAGGAGTACCGGCGTGCGTTCCCGGGAGAGATCGGCGATCTGCACTTCCCGGCCAGCGTCTTCGACTCGTACACGGGATCGCTGCTGAGGAATGTCGACACCACCGGAATCTCCGAATCCGGGCTCAAGGTGGTCGTGGACGCCTCGAACGGCAGCGCCGGACTCGTACTGCCCAGCCTCTTGGGCAAGCTCGGCGTGGACTCGCTGACCATCAATCCCGGTCTCGACGAATCCAGGCCTACGGAGACGGCGGACACGCGCCGGGCCGGTCTGGTGCGGCTCGGTGAGATCGTGGCGTCGGCGCGGGCCGCCTTCGGAGTGCGGTTCGACCCGGTGGGTGAGCGGCTCTCGCTCGTCGACGAGAAGGGGCGGATCGTCGAGGACGACCGCGCTCTGCTCGTCATGCTCGACCTGGTTGCCGCGGAGCGGCGCAGCGGGCGGGTGGCACTGCCGGTGACCACCACGAGAATCGCCGAGCAGGTGGCGGCTTACCACGGGACTCAGGTGGAATGGACGACCACCTCTCCGGACGACCTGACGAGGGTCGGGCGTGAGGAGTCGACGATCTTCGGTGGTGACGGTCGCGGCGGCTTCATCATTCCCGAGTTCAGCAGCGTGTTCGACGGCGCCGCCGCCTTCGTACGACTCATCGGGCTGGTGGCGCGGACGCAGCTCACGCTCAGCCAGATCGACGCGCGGATTCCGCGGGCGCACGTCCTCAAGCGCGATCTCGCTACTCCTTGGGCAGTCAAGGGACTTGTGATGCGCCGGGTCGTTGAGGAGGCCGGAGACCGGTTCGTGGACACGACCGACGGCGTTCGGGTCGTGGAGACCGACGGGCGCTGGGTGATGGTGCTCCCCGACCCCGCCGAGGCGGTCACGCATCTGTGGGCCGAAGGCCCTGACGACGCCTCCGCGGAAGCCCTGCTGGACGAATGGGCGGCTGTCGTGGACAGCGCCGGTCGCTGAAACACCCCGCACGCGCGCGTGCCGGACAAGTGCCCCCAAGGGGGCCTGTCCGGCACGCCGGTGGGGCCATTCGGAGGTAGCAGCCGCGGCGTGCGACGATGTGCGGCATGCCGCAGCAGCCCCCCGTTCGGAGCAGTCCGCCGCGCCCCTCGCGCCCGGACGCTTCCATGTCGCTGCTCACCAACGTCATGGACCACAGCCTCGACGACGGATACGCCGAGGCGGCCGCCCGTAAGAAGGCCGAGGGCTCCGGTGGCATGCCGAAAACGGTGCGGGCGAAGCTCGGTCTCGCCGCGGGCCTCGTCCTCGCGGCCCTGGTGGTGACCGTGGGAGCGGCCAACGCGCGGATCGCGGCCCCGGTCGTCGCCAAGGAGCGCCAGGAGCTCATCGACCGCATCGAGCGGCAGACCACGGCCGCCGACAAGCTCGAGAGCAATGTAGACACGCTGCGCGCCGACGTGAGCGCCCGGCAGCGCCAGGCGCTCAAGAAGAGCGGCGGCGAACAGGCCGACCTGGTGAGCATCCTGTCGGGTGCCACCGATGTGCACGGACCCGGCGTGAAACTCGTCGTGAACGATGCCAAGGAAGCCAGCACCGGCGGTGACGGCAATCCGCGGGAGACCTCCGGGTTCTCCGACACCGGGCGGGTGCGCGACCGTGACATGCAGCGCGTCGTCAACGGGCTGTGGGAGTCGGGCGCCGAGGCCATCGCGATCAACGGACAGCGGCTGACGGCCCTGTCGGCGATCCGGGCCGCGGGTGACGCGATACTGGTCGACAACAAGCCGCTGGTGCCGCCGTACACGGTGCTCGCGGTGGGGGACGGCCAGCGGCTCAGCACCAGGTTCCAGAACAGCGCCGACGGGCTGTATCTGCACGCCCTGCAGGAGAACTACGGCATCCGGACCAGCATTTCCGTCGAGGACGACGTCCGGTTGTCCGCCGCACCGAGTGTGATCGTACGTACAGCACAGCCGAGCACAGAGAAGGGCACATCGTGATCGCCGTACTGGGCCTCGTCGTGGGAGTCGTGGCTGGATTGTTGGTCCGGCCCGAGGTTCCGGCGGTCGTCGAGCCTTATCTTCCGATCGCCGTGGTGGCGGCGCTCGACGCCGTGTTCGGAGGCCTGCGCGCGATGCTCGACGGCATCTTCGACGACAAGGTCTTCGTGGTGTCGTTCCTGTCGAACGTCGTCGTCGCCGCGCTGATCGTCTTCCTGGGCGACAAGTTGGGCGTCGGCGCCCAACTCTCCACGGGCGTCGTCGTCGTGCTCGGCATCCGCATCTTCTCCAACGCCGCCGCGATCCGCCGGCACGTGTTCCGGGCGTGAGGCCGATGAGCAACGAGGACGAGACCCCAGAGCCCTCAGGGACCCCCAAGCCGTCAGGGACCCCGAAGCCCTCGGGGACCCCTGAGCGTTCAGGGACGCCGGAGAACCGGCTGCGCAAGGAACTACCCGAAGAGGTGCCCGCCGAGACTCCCGGGAATATCGGGCCGGAGCGGCATGAAGCGGACACCGCATCGTCGTTGACCGGACGTCAGCGGCTGCTCAAGGGGCTGTGGCCGCCGCGTGTGACGCGTGCGCAACTCATCGTCGCCCTGCTGCTGTTCGGCCTCGGCTTCGGGCTGGCCGTGCAGGTCGCCTCCAACAGTGACAGCGGCAGCGCGCTGCGCGGTGCACGTCAGGAAGATCTCGTACGCATCCTCGATGAACTCGACAACCGAACTCAGCGTCTTGAGGACGAGAAGCAGGGTCTCGAAGATCAGCGCACCGAGCTGGAGAACAGCTCGAACCAGGCCGAGGAGGCCCGCAAGCAGACGGTCGAGAAGGAGAAACAACTCGGCATTCTGGCGGGAACCGTGGCTGCGCAGGGACCCGGCATCACCGTGACGATCGACGACACGAAGGGGACGGTCAAGGCGGACATGCTGCTCGACGCGATCCAGGAGCTGCGCGCGGCCGGCGCGGAGGCGATCCAGGTGAACGGCGTACGCGTCGTCGCCGGCACCTATCTGACGGACTCCGGCAGCGGAGTGAAGGTCGACGGGAACAAGATCACCCAGCCCTACCGTTTCAAGGTCATCGGCAAGCCGCAGGACCTGGAGCCGGCGCTGAACATCCCCGGAGGCGTGGTGCAGACACTGGAGAAGGAGCAGGCCACTGTCACGGTGGACCGCTCGACGAAGATCGTTGTGGACGCCTTGCGACCGGCGAAGCGGCCTGACTACGCTCGGTCGTCCTCCCAGTGAGCCGGGGCCGCATGGGCGGCGCCCGGCCAGGGCAGGAGGTTGCGGGGGGTCGGCGCACCGAATGGGTGGTGCGTGGTGGAAACTGTCTGGTGGATACGGACGTTGTGAGGATGTCCGGGTCGACCGGTGTGTTCAATCAGGGTTCGTCCTGCCCCACGGGCGGGTCTGTTTCGGTCAAGGGGAATCGCCCGTGAAGTTGTTTGCGAAGTTGTTCGGCAAGAGCGCACGAGAGGGCAGTGGCGACAACGCGACCGCCCGGCACCGTGCACCGCGCCATGGAGACGCGGAGGGCCAGGGCGGCGACCGCCCACTGTTCCGGGACCAGGTCGGCGACATTCCCGGTGGTCAGGGCGCGCCGTCTGTTGACCCTGCCCAGTCCGGCCGCATAGGTTTCGGGGATCCGTCACCCTCAAGTGCGGGTGGAGGGTTTGCCTCCGATCCGTACGCGTCCCATGCCCCTGGTGGGCAGCCGCGGCAGGAGGATCCGTCCATGTCGGCCCTGGTGTGTACGAGGTGCGGTAACCGCAACGCGGAGAACAGCCGCTTCTGCTCCAACTGCGGTGCGCCGCTGCGCGGCGGGGCGGAGCGTCCGTCGGAGACGACGTCCACGATCTCCATCTCGGGCCTTGAGGCCTACGACGCCGAGGTCACGGGCCAGACTCCGTCGCCGATGCTCTCCCCGGAGGCGCAGGCGGCCGTCGACGCGCTGCCGCTCGGTTCGGCGCTCCTGGTGGTGCGCCGTGGCCCGAACTCGGGCAGCCGCTTCCTGCTGGACAGCGACCTCACCACGGCGGGGCGCCATCCGCAGAGCGACATCTTCCTCGACGACGTGACCGTGTCGCGTCGCCATGTGGAGTTCCGCCGCGCCGCGGACGGCTCGTTCACGGTCGCCGACGTAGGCAGCCTGAACGGCACGTACGTCAACCGTGAGCGGATCGACCAGGTCGCTCTGTCGAACGGTGACGAGGTGCAGATCGGCAAGTACCGGCTGGTCTTCTACGCGAGCCAGCGGGGCATCTGACCCTCCCCCAGACTCCGTCAGGGGGACCCTCCAGGGAAGGTCCATGCTTCGAACACCGAGCGGCGGTGCCGGCAGCGGTACCGCCGCCGCGGACAGTGGGCTGATGAGCATCGGCGTGGTGCTGAACGCGCTGCGCGACGAGTTCCCCGAAGTCACGATCTCCAAGATCAGGTTCCTGGAATCGGAGGGGCTCGTCGAGCCGCAGCGAACCCCTTCGGGGTATCGCAAGTTCAGCGCCGACGATGTCGAGCGGCTCGGGCACGTCTTGAGGATGCAGCGGGACCACTATCTGCCGCTGAAGGTGATCCGCGAGCATCTGGACGCCCTGGAGCGCGGTGAGGCGGTCCGGCTGCCGTCCGTGGGGCGTCAGCGCGACTCCGGTGACGGGGAGCAGCTGGGAGATCTCTTCGGCGAGCCCGAGGCGCCCACAGCGGCCCGGGTGGGCCGTGCCGAGCTGCTGGCGGCCGCCGAGATCGAGGAGCGGGAGCTCGCGGAGTGGGAGGCGTACGGGCTGATCGCGCCGCTGCCGGACGGGGCCTACGACGCCGAGGCGGTGACCGTAGCCGCGCTCGTCGTGGAGCTCGGGCGGTTCGGAATCGAACCGCGCCATCTGCGCGCGATGAAGGCCGCGGCCGACCGTGACGCGGGGCTCGTGGACCAGGTGGTGGCCCCGCTGCGACGGCACCGCAACCCCCAGACCAGGGCGCACGCCGAAGCGCGTACGAAGGAGCTCGCGGGGCTCACGGTGAAGCTGCACGCGGCGCTGGTACAGACCGCGCTCGGCGTGCGACTGCCCTGACCCGGGGCGCCCGCCCAGCCTGTGGATCGTCCACCCGTTCTGTGCCCGACTACCCAAACGTCCCGGGCACGGCCTAGGGTTGCTGTGTGAACGAGCTCGATGTCGTAGGTGTCCGGGTCGAAATGCCCTCCAACCAACCGATCGTGCTTCTGCGTGAAGTGGGAGGCGACCGCTACCTCCCCATCTGGATCGGACCGGGGGAGGCGACGGCGATCGCCTTCGCCCAGCAGGGCATGGCCCCCGCGCGACCGCTGACCCACGACCTGTTCAAGGACGTGCTGGAGGCCGTCGGCCAGGAGCTCACCGAAGTACGCATCACGGACCTGCGTGAGGGCGTCTTCTACGCGGAGTTGGTGTTCGCCAGCGGCGTCGAGGTGAGCGCGCGGCCGTCCGACGCCATAGCGCTGGCCCTGCGCACCGGTACGCCCATCTACGGCAGCGACGGGGTGCTCGACGACGCCGGCATCGCGATCCCGGACGAGCAGGAGGACGAGGTGGAGAAGTTCCGCGAGTTCCTCGACCAGATCTCGCCCGAGGACTTCGGCACCAACAGCCAGTGACGCCTCGTAGCGTCAGGCGGCTCCGGGCGGCAATTGCCCGCGTCCCGTGTGGTGTGCCGCGGTCCGCTCCGAGAGCATTCGGCTAGCCTTTCCCCGCGGTGGGGCACGGGAAACCACTCTTAGGGTGATTATCACTCGGCGTGCCGAGTGTGGCGATCGTTGACGCGCCCCTGGTGACTGCCTACCGTCGAGAGGGCAGGTCAAGGACGGAGGTCGGCGTGAGAAGCAGCGGCGACGGTACGGCTGGGGGTGCCCCCGGACGTGGTCTGGGGGAGAGCGGCCCGTACCCTCCCCCAAGCTCTCGGCTCGGCTCGAGCGGGGGGTATCCCCATCACGGCAGCGCGGCCGATCCCGTTCCGCGGCGGCCGACGGCAGTGCCGAGCGAGGGAGGGGCGGTTTCCGAGGAGATCGGCTACCGCGGTCCCACGGCGTGCGCGGCCGCGGGCATCACCTATCGGCAGCTGGACTACTGGGCGAGGACCGGTCTGGTCGAGCCGAGTGTGCGGCCCGCCTACGGGTCCGGGACGCAGCGCCTCTACAGCTTCCGGGACGTCGTCGTCCTGAAGATCGTCAAGAGGTTCCTCGACACCGGGGTGTCGCTGCAGAACATCCGGACCACCGTCCAGCACCTCAGGGAGCGCGGCTTCAGGGACCTGGAGCGGATGACGCTGATGTGCGACGGCGCGACGGTCTACGAGTGCACATCCCCCGATGATGTCCACGCGCTGCTCCAGGGCGGCCAGGGCGTCTTCGGGATCGCCGTGGGCGTGGTGTGGCGCGACGTCGAGAACGCGCTGTCACAGCTGCACGGTGAGCGTGTGGACACGGGCGAGACGCTCGTCGGACACAACCCCACGGACGAGCTGGCGCGGCGGCGCAATCGCGCGGTCTGACGCGGCAGGTCCCCGTCGATGCCCCGGCGTGCCGGGGCATTGTCAGTGGCGTAGGGCAGCATCGGAGATGTGAGAACCGCGCCCACGATCCTGCATCTCGACATGGATGCCTTCTTCGCCTCGGCGGAGCAGGCGTCCAAGCCGAGCCTGCGCGGGAAGGCCGTCGTCGTGGGCGGGCTCGGACCCCGCGGAGTCGTCGCCACCGCCTCGTACGAGGCACGTGTCTTCGGGGTGCACTCCGCGATGCCCATGGCCCAGGCGCGCCGACTCGCACCGAACGCCGCGTACCTTGTGCCGCGGTTCGGGCTCTACCGGGAGGTCAGCGAGCAGGTGATGGCGCTGCTGGGGGCCCTGTCGCCGCTGGTGGAGCCCTTGAGCCTGGACGAGGCCTTCGTGGACCTGGAGGCGGGTGACACGGCCTGGGACGAGGCCTCGGCGCGGTTGACCGGGGCGAAGCTGCGCGCGGACATCCGGGCGGTCACGGGGCTGACGGGTTCGGTGGGGCTCGCCGCGTCCAAGATGCTCGCGAAGATCGCCTCGGAGCAGGCCAAGCCCGACGGTCTGGTGCTGATAGAGCCGGGCACCGAGCGCGCGCTGCTGGGACCGATGTCGGTGCGGACGCTGCCCGGCGTGGGGCCCGCCACCGGGGACCATCTGCGGCGGGCCGGCATCACCACGGTCGACGAGATCGCCGAGGCGGGCGAGGACGAGCTCGTACGGCTGCTGGGCAAGGCCCATGGGCACGCGCTGTACGCGATGGCGCTGGCCCACGACGAGCGGCCCGTGGTGGCCGAGCGGGAGACCAAGTCGGTGTCGGTCGAGGACACGTACGACGTGGACATCCACGACCGTGTGCGGGTCGGTCTGGAGGTGCAGAGACTCGCCGACCGGTGTGTGCAGCGGCTGCGCGGGGCCGGGCTGTCGGGGCGGACCATCGTCCTGAAGGTGCGCAGGTACGACTTCTCGACGCTGACCCGCTCCGAGACGCTTCGGGGGCCCACGGACGACCCGGCGGTCGTGCGGGAGGCGGCCGCGCGGCTCCTGGACGCGGTGGACACGACCGGTGGCGTACGGCTGCTGGGGGTCGGCGTGTCCGGGCTCGCCGACTACACGCAGGAGGACCTGTTCGCACAGGCGCAGGCGGCTGCCGGGGAGCTGGCGGCGCAGGAGCATGCCGCCGAACATACGGAGGAGGCGGCGGAGGAGTCCGCCGTGGAGCAACTGCCGCCCGCCGAGCGGCGCTGGCCCGCGGGCCACGACGTGCGGCACACCGAGTACGGGCACGGATGGGTGCAGGGCAGCGGGCTCGGGAGGGTCACCGTGCGGTTCGAGACGCCCTACTCCGAGCCAGGGCGCGTACGGACGTTCCGGACCGACGATCCACAGCTGGAGCTCGCGGATCCGCTGCCCCTGGTGGAGCGAAGACCGGAAGATCCGGGGCCCGGGGTTGCGGACCCTGGCCCTCAGATGTCCTCCGTGCCCGCGAGCCGGCCGAAGTCGCGGTCCGGTGGTGGCGCAGGAGGCGCCACGTCGAGGCCGTAGTGGTGGTAGAGCTGGAGTTCCTGTTCGGGGGAGAGGTGGCGTCCGACGCCGAAGTCGGGAGCGTCCTTGATCAGGGCTCGGTCGAAGGGGATGCGCAGCGTGCCCTCGACGAGTTCACTGGGCTCCAGGGGCACGAAGGCGTCCCTGCTGAACAGGCCTGTGCGTATGGCCGCCCACTCCGGGACGCCGGTCGCGTCGTCGAGGTAGACCTCGTCGATCGTGCCGATCTTGGTGCCATTACGGTCGAACGCCTTGCGGCCGATCAGGTTGCGCGGATCGATGTCGGTCTGCACGTGCCCTCCTCTTGGTCGCAAACTCATCCGTAAGCACTACAAAAGAGCACATTCAGGCGGGCGGCCACTCGAAGGCTCGGGCCTTGTCCTCGCTGGTAGGCTGACAGCGGCTGCTGACCCCGTGCGGGAGAGTCCTCCAGACTTCACCGGAGGCGCCGAAGGAGCAAATCCTCCCCGGAATCTCTCAGGCCCACGTACCGCACGGACGAGGTCACTCTGGAAAGCAGGGCGGGTGTCGATGGCCCCCGCTCTCACCGACGGTGAAAACCGGTTCGTCAGCGGACGGCCCGGTGAAGCTCTCAGGTTGAGATGACAGAGGGGGAGGCCGTCGGGGTACCCGTGCCGGGGTGCCCCTCGAAGGTCGCGTCAGACCAGGAGGCCTCCGCAATGACCGCCCATCGCATTCCGCTCGCCGAGCTCGAACAGGGAATCCCCTTCGAGCAGCGCCACATCGGGCCCGACTCCGAGGCGCGGGCCAAGATGCTCGCACAGGTCGGCTACGGCTCGCTCGACGAGCTGACCGCCGCCGCGGTGCCGGACGTCATCAAGAACGCCGAGGCGCTGGAGCTGCCGGGTGCGCGCACCGAGGCCGAGGTGCTGGCCGAGCTGCGCTCCCTCGCGGACCGCAACCAGGTGCTCGACTCGATGATCGGCCTCGGTTACTACGGCACGTTCACGCCGCCGGTGATCCTGCGCAATGTCATGGAGAACCCGGCCTGGTACACCGCGTACACGCCGTACCAGCCGGAGATCTCGCAGGGCCGTCTTGAGGCGCTGCTCAACTTCCAGACCGTGGTCGCCGAGCTGACCGGACTGCCGACCTCCGGTGCCTCGCTGCTCGACGAGGGCACGGCGGCCGCCGAGGCGATGGCGCTGTCCCGGCGCATGGGCAAGAACAAGAAGGGCCTGTTCCTGGTCGACGCGGACGCCCTGCCGCAGACCATCGCCGTCATAGAGACCCGTGCCGAGCCGACCGGCGTCGAGGTCGTCGTCGCCGACCTCGGCGAGGGCATTCCGGCCGAGATCGCCGAGCGCGAGATCAACGGCGTGCTGATCCAGTACCCGGGCGCCTCCGGTGCCGTCCGCGATCTCAAGCCGGTCATCGAGCGGGCGCACGAGCTCGGCGCGGTCGTCACCGTCGCCGCCGACCTGCTCGCCCTGACCCTGCTGACCTCGCCCGGCGAGCTCGGCGCCGACATCGCGGTCGGTACGACGCAGCGCTTCGGTGTGCCGATGGGCTTCGGCGGTCCGCACGCCGGTTACATGGCGGTGCGCGAGCAGTTCGCGCGCAGCCTGCCCGGCCGGCTGGTGGGCGTGTCCGTCGACGCGGACGGGCACAAGGCGTACCGCCTCGCCCTGCAGACGCGGGAGCAGCACATCCGTCGTGAGAAGGCGACCAGCAACATCTGTACGGCTCAGGTGCTGCTCGCCGTGATGGCCGGCATGTACGCCGTCTACCACGGTCCCGAGGGCCTGAAGACCATCGCCCGTCGTACCCACCGCTACGCCACGCTTCTCGCCGAGGGGCTGAAGGCGGGCGGAGTCGAGGTCGTGCACGGCGCGTACTTCGACACGCTGACCGTACGGATCCCGGGCCGCGCCGCCGAGATCGTGGCGGGCGCCCGCGACCAGGGCGTGAACTTCCACCTCGTGGACGCCGACCACGTGTCGCTCTCCTGCGACGAGACCACCACGCGGCGGCAGCTGGGCGCCGTGTGGACCGCCTTCGGTGTCCAGGGCGACGTCGAGGCGCTGGACGCGACCGCGCAGGACACCCTGCCGGCCGCGCTGCTGCGCACCGACGACTACCTCACGCACCCGGTCTTCCGGCAGCACCGCTCCGAGACCGCGATGCTGCGCTACCTGCGCAAGCTCTCCGACCGCGACTACGCGCTCGACCGCGGCATGATCCCGCTCGGCTCCTGCACGATGAAGCTCAACGCCACCACGGAGATGGAGCCGGTCACCTGGCCCGAATTCGGGCAGCTGCACCCCTTCGCGCCCGCCGAGCAGGCGCAGGGCTACCTCACGCTCATCCGTGAGCTGGAGGAGCGACTCGCCGAGGTCACCGGGTACGACAACGTGTCGCTGCAGCCCAACGCCGGTTCGCAGGGCGAGCTGGCCGGTCTGCTCGCCGTACGCGGCTACCACCGTGCCAACGGCGACGAGCAGCGCACCGTCTGCCTCATCCCGTCCTCCGCGCACGGCACGAACGCCGCGAGCGCCGTGATGGCCGGCATGAAGGTCGTGGTCGTGAAGACCGCGGACGACGGCGAGATCGACGTCGAGGACCTGCGCGCCAAGATCGAGCGGTACCGCGACGAGCTGTCCGTGCTGATGATCACGTACCCCTCGACGCACGGCGTGTTCGAGGAGCACGTGGCCGACATCTGCGCCCAGGTGCACGAGGCGGGCGGCCAGGTCTACGTCGACGGCGCCAACCTCAACGCGCTGGTGGGTCTCGCCAAGCCGGGCCACTTCGGCGGCGACGTCTCGCACCTGAACCTGCACAAGACGTTCTGCATCCCGCACGGCGGCGGCGGTCCGGGTGTCGGCCCGGTCGGTGTGCGCGCGCACCTGGCGCCGTATCTGCCGAACCACCCGCTGCAGCCCGCCGCCGGCCCCGAGACCGGTGTCGGCCCGATCTCGGCCGCTCCGTGGGGTTCCGCGGGCATCCTGCCCATCTCGTGGGCGTACGTCCGTCTCATGGGCGGCGAGGGTCTCAAGCGCGCCACGCAGGTCGCGGTGCTGTCGGCGAACTACATCGCCAAGCGCCTGGAGCCGCACTACCCGGTGCTCTACACCGGTCCCGGTGGCCTGGTCGCGCACGAGTGCATCATCGACCTGCGTCCGCTCACCAAGGCGACCGGCGTCACCGTCGACGACATCGCCAAGCGGCTGATCGACTACGGCTTCCACGCGCCGACGATGTCCTTCCCGGTGGCCGGCACGCTGATGATCGAGCCGACCGAGTCCGAGGACCTGGGCGAGCTCGACCGGTTCTGCGACGCGATGATCGCGATCCGCGCGGAGATCGAGAAGGTCGGCTCGGGCGAGTGGGTGGTGGACGACAACCCGCTGCGGGGCGCGCCGCACACCGCTGCCGCGCTCGGCGGGAAGTGGGAGCACGCGTACTCACGCGAGGAGGCCGTCTTCCCCGCCGGGGTGTCGGCCGCGGACAAGTACTGGCCGCCGGTGCGCCGGATCGACCAGGCGTACGGCGACCGGAACCTGGTCTGCTCCTGCCCGCCGCTGGACGCCTACGAGGACTGATCAGCGCACGGAACATGGACGCCTACGGGGAGTGATCACCCTCGGACATGCGTCGGGGCCGGTTCGGAGTCAATGTCTCCGGGCCGGCCCCTCGTGTGTCTGGGCGGCTTGTCCTGCCGCCCGGTTGTGCGGCTCAGGCGGCCGTCATCACGTGTTCGCTGCCCAGTGGACGGTGCGGGGCGATGATCTGGCCGTCCGGCAGGAGCTCACCGGTGTCCTCGAAGAGCAGAACGCCGTTGCACAGCAGGCTCCATCCCTGCTCCGGGTGGTGCGCCACGAGACGGGCGGACTCCCGGTCGGCTGATTCGGCTGACGGACAGGGTGGCTGGTGCTGGCACATGGATGGGATCTTTCGCTGGGTCGAGAGATGAGTGATGGCTGTGGTGTCTGTCCCGCGGCTCGATGTGTTCATGGCCGCCCCCCGTTGGTGTGTGGTCTGGAACCCAGTGTTGCCCTACGGGCGTCGATCCGCAGGGATTTAGCGGCACCGCTTCTCACAGGTTGATGACGCATCACCCGTGCGGACGGTTCATCCCAACTGCACTGTCTCTTCGGGTGGTTCGTGGTGGCCGAATGGGGCTAGTCCGGTCGGGTCCGGGAGGCGTTTCCCCTCGTACGAGCGGGGTCGGGCCCCAACGAGCACCCGTGCCCCGCGGCCGTGGGAACGGCGGCGGGGCACGGGGGCCTGTGCTGACGAGAGGACGAGGGGACTTACGCGGGCGAGCTCAGCAGCGGTGCCGGAGTGACCCGGTGGGTGAGCACCGGCAGCAGTTCGGCGACGCGGTGCGGGCGGTGCGCGGCGATGCCGGGCGGGGCGGGCGCCAGCGGTACCAGGAGGTCGGTGGCCGCCGGGTGGCCGGCGGCGCCGTCCGCGGTGCTGTCGCCGTGCAGCCAGAGCGTGAGCATGTACAGCTCGGGGACGGACAACAGACGTGCCTGGTACGACCCCTGAATGCTCTCCGCCTGGCGCAGCGCGCGCTCGGTCGCGGCGATGTACGGGCCCTCGAAGAAGTGCGAGAAGGCCCAGCCGTCTGGGGTCAGCACGGTGTCGGCCGCGGCCACCGCGCGGTCGCCGCAGCGGATGAGGAACCG
The DNA here is from genome assembly GCF_042881985.1 of Streptomyces sp. NPDC058246. Lineage (NCBI taxonomy): Bacteria > Bacillati > Actinomycetota > Actinomycetes > Kitasatosporales > Streptomycetaceae > Streptomyces > Streptomyces sp. NPDC058246. Next base: position 15,201 of record NZ_JBHVWZ010000024.1, read on the forward strand.
CCACCCGGCGAGCCGGGTGGCGGAGGCGCCCGCGGGAGTGATCCGGTCCAGGACGTGTACCGGGAGCGGGAGTTCGGGGGTCGCGGGTCCCTGGGCCATGCGCAGGGACGGGGTGGGCGCCTCGCGGACAGCGGTGGGGGAACCGAGTGCCGTGAGGACGGTGCGCAGGGCGGGCGCGGGAGCCGGGGGTACGTGCAGCGGCATGGTGGGTCGCCTCTCATTCGACAGGCACAGTGGCGCGAGGGCGGGGGCGGACGGCGCTGTCAGCTCTCGGGGTCGGAGGGGCGTGGGGGTCTGGATCTGCCGACGGGATGTCGCCTGCCGTACATCACCTGAACGACAGGACCTAGGACCGCGAGCGCCAACTCTCTGCCTCGTGTGCGGAGTTTATACGAGACGTGTTCGCACGGTGTTTCGTCTAGTCGCCTCGAATATGAAGCACAAGGCGATATTCGGTCGGCGAAACGAGCGATTCATCCCGATTCTGCGAGGCAGAACGGCGATGACCTCGGAATGCTTCCGCAGAGCGGTCGGCCGATTCTCGTCGGCGTTTTTCACGAGATCATGTCGAGCGGTAACTTGCACAATGCACCTTGCCCCGTGAATGTGCCGCGGGAACACGGGTACAGGGTAGCGGTCGGAGGGTGCGTCCAGGGCGTTATCGATCGCGCAGCCTGGGCATCATCCCCCGTGACCCGGGACGTCAGGGCCGGAGCAAGCGCCTGCCCATCCGAGGAGGGACACTTCGATGGGGGAGAAGGTCGTGGCAGGGCCGTTCGACCTGTCCGATCGCCAGCGCTACCGCGAGAAGCTCCGGCAGTGTCTGACGGGGCTGGAGCGGCTGCTGGAGGAGAAGCGGTTCGATCGCCCGAAGAACCTCATGGGACTGGAGATCGAGCTGAATCTCGCGGGATCAGACGGCATGCCCAGAATGATGAATGCGCAAGTTCTCGAGAGGATTGCGAGCCGCGATTTCCAAACAGAACTCGCCATGTTCAACCTGGAAGTCAACATAGCCCCCCATCGATTGGGCGGCCGGGTATTCGACCGGCTCGCCGAGGAGCTGCGCACCTCGCTCGGGTATGCCCACCGGAAAGCGAACGAAGTCGACGCCGGAATCGTGATGATCGGAATTCTGCCGACACTCGGCCAGGAACACCTGGTCTCCGCGAACCTGTCGGACGTCGACCGCTACACCCTGCTCAACGACCAGATCGTGGCCGCCCGCGGCGAGGACTTCGTCCTCGACATCGACGGTGTGGAGCGTCTCGTCTGTACGTCGAAGTCCATCGCGCCGGAGGCCGCCTGCACCTCGGTGCAGCTGCACCTCCAGGTCACCCCGGGCCGGTTCGCCGATGTGTGGAACGCGGCGCAGGCGGTGGCCGCCGCGCAGATCGCGGTGGGCGCCAACTCGCCCTTCCTGTTCGGTCATGAGCTGTGGCGCGAGTCGCGGCCCCCGCTGTTCCAGCAGTCCACCGACACCCGTCCGCCCGAGTTGCAGGCGCAGGGGGTCAGGCCGCGCACCTGGTTCGGCGAGCGGTGGATCTCCTCGGCGCACGACCTCTTCGAGGAGAACGTGCGCTTCTTCCCACCCCTCCTGCCGATCTGCGACGAGGAGGACCCACTCGGCGTCCTGGACGCCGGAGGCACCCCCAAGCTCGCCGAACTCGTGCTGCACAACGGCACGGTGTACCGCTGGAACCGGCCCGTGTACGGCATCGCCGACGGCGTCCCGCATCTGCGCGTCGAGAACCGGGTGCTGCCCGCGGGCCCCACCGTCACCGATGTCATCGCCAACGCGGCCTTCTACTACGGGCTCGTCCGGGCGCTCGCCGAGGAGACGCGGCCCGTGTGGACGCGGCTGTCCTTCGAGGCCGCCGCCGCCAACTTCGACGCCGCCTGCCGGCATGGCATCGACGCACGCCTGGAGTGGCCGCGGCGCGGCCGGTACAGCGGGACCACGCAGGTGGACGCCGTCCACCTGGTCCGCGACGAACTGCTGCCGCTCGCCGCGGCCGGGCTGGACGCGTGGGGCGTCGAGCCCGCCGACCGGGACTTCTATCTGGGCGTGATCGAGGACCGCTGCCGGCTGCGCGTCAACGGCGCGACCTGGCAGGCGACCACCTTCCACCGGGCCCTGGAGAAGGGGCTCGGGCGGGATGCGGCGCTGGCCGCGACGACCAGGCGGTACGGCGAGCTGATGCATCTCGGGGAGCCAGTGCACACCTGGCCGGTGGGGCTGCCCGAGCCGGTTCCGCTGGGGTGATCCCGAGCCCGTACTCCTCGGGCCGGGTCAGCCCCGGCTGCCCGCCTCCACGATCGCCTTCAGGATCACCGAGTGGATCTGCGCCGGGTCATTGACCTGGTGGCCCGAGCCGCCGGTCGCCTTGGCGATCTGCTCGGCCTCCTCCTTGTCGGCGTCCGGGCCGACCGCGATCGCGATCAGCGGGACCGGGCGCTCCGGGTCGGTGAGCTTCTGGAGCTGGGCGACGAGTTCGGAGCGCGAGATGCTGCCCGGATCCTGGTTGACGCCGTCGGTGAGCAGGACCAGCGCGTTGAACTTTCCCTTCGCGTACGAGGACGTCGCGGCGCTGTCCGCGGCGACGCGCCGCACCCACACGTCGGAGTCCGGCACCCACACCTGAACGCCGTCGGACCCCTTGCCGGACCGCAGGGTGTCGGTGAACTTGTATGACTCCCGGGCAGTCACGCCGATGTCGAGACAGCGGCCGTCGGAGGTGATGTTGTTCCTGCGGGCGTGCTCGGCGGTGGCCCTGAGCGCGGGCGCCACGTCCGGTGACGCGGCGATCTCGAGGCGGACGGCGTGGTCCTGACAGGAGGCACCGAACGAGAACAGGTCACCGCGGACGGCGGCCGCCGTGCCCGCGGCGACGGTGAGGACGAGCACCGTCGCGGCGGCCACATTGCGGCGGCGCGCGCGGGGGCGGGGGTCGGCGGCGCCCGCCCCGTACTCGTCGGGCAAGTTGTGACGTCCCATGACGTGGTGCCCCTCCCTGTTCAGCTTTGAGCCCCTGAGCCGTGGGTTTCAGCTGAGCTTTGAGCCCTGAGCCGTGAGACAGCCGTAAGCGTGAGACAGCCGTAAAGGTGAGACAGCCGTAAGCGTGAGACAGCCGTAAGGCAGACAAAGGGGAGGTACGCCTCGTACGGCGCCCGTCACCCCAACGGCCTGTCGCGCACGATCTTCGCAACTTCTTTCGAGACCCTAGCGGGGCGAAGATGGGGATGCGGCGGGATTACTCAACTGGAGGCGCGAGTGCAGGTGGAGGCGGGGTCGGTGGCCGATTCCTTTCCGAGGGAGCGGCTGACACGACGGATTTTCCGGGACGAGACGCTGCTCGTCCTCGGGCTCTCGCTCGGTGCGAGCGGGGTTTCCGCGCTGATCAGCTTTGTCGGGTCGGTCACCAAACCCGGGGGGCTCAAGGACCAGGCGGCCACCCTCAACGCCTCGGCCGCGCCGGGCCGCCCCTGGCTTGATCTGGCCTGGCAGTTGTTCGGGATCGCGTCGGCTCTGGTGCCGGTCGCGCTGGTCGCGCACTTCCTGCTGCGGGAGGGCGAGGGGCTGCGGGTGATCGGTTTCGACCGCACGCGGCCGTGGCCGGACCTCGGGCGCGGAGCCGCCGTCGCGGCGGTCATCGGCAGCACGGGCATCGCCTTCTATCTGGCGGCCCGGGGGCTCGGCTTCAACCTCACCGTGGTGCCGGAGGCGCTGCCCGACGTGTGGTGGAAGTACCCGGTGCTGGTCCTGTCGGCCGTACAGAACGCGGTGCTGGAGGAGGTCATCGTCGTCGGGTATCTGCTGCGCAGGCTCGGACAGTTGGGCTGGACGCCGGGCACCGCGCTGATCGCCAGCTCCGTGCTGCGCGGCTCGTACCACCTCTACCAGGGCATCGGCGGGTTCGTCGGCAACATGGTGATGGGTGTGGTCTTCGTCTACCTCTACCGGCGTTGGGGACGGGTCGGACCGCTCGTGGTGGCGCACTCGCTGCTCGACATCGGCGCGTTCGTCGGGTACGCGCTGCTGGCGGGGAGGGTGGGGTGGCTGCCGACGGCCTGAGCGGAGGCTGCGGGTACTCAAGGGCGTACGGGTGCAGTTACTCCAGGGGCGTACGGGAATCTCGTACGCCCCTGGAGTGTGCTGTTACGCGGGGGTTGTGCGGGCTCTTACGCGCTGTTACGCGCGTTGTGCCGGCTCTTACGCGCTCTTACGCGCTCTCACGCGAGCAGCTCGCCCTCGATGACCGTGACCGCGTGGCCCGTCAGGAGGGTGCGGTCGCCGCGCAGCCCGGTGCGGACGAGGCCGGAGCGCGGGGAGGCCTGCAGGCCGGTGAGGTCGGGGCGGCCGAGGCGCTCGGACCAGTAGGGGGCGAGGGCCGTGTGGGCGCTGCCGGTGACCGGGTCCTCGTCGATGCCGACGTTCGGGAAGAAGCAGCGCGAGACGAAGTCGTAGCCCCGGGAAGGGTCTTCGGCGCGTGCGGTCGCGATGATGCCGCGCTCGGAGTACCGCGCGAGCGCCTTGTGGTCCGGCGTGAGGCCCAGGACCGTCTTCTCGTCGGCGACTTCGACGAGCAGGTCACGGACGTTCGGGCCGGTGTCGAAGGCCGTGCGCGGCGCGGCGCCCAGCGCCTCGGCGGCACCGGCCGGGACCTCGACGGGGGTGAGCGGCGCGGTCGGGAAGTCCAGCGTGAGGGAACCGTCCTCGTGCGGTGTGGCGACGAGGACGCCGCTGAGCGTGGCGAACCGGACCGGCCCCTCGTGGACGCCCGTGGAGTGCAGGACATGTGCGGTGGCCAGCGTCGCGTGCCCGCACATCGCGACCTCGGTGGCGGGGGTGAACCAGCGCAGCGCCCAGTCGGCCGCGCCGCCCTCGGGAAGGCGGTGGGCGAACGCCGTCTCGGCGTGGTTGACCTCCAGGGCCACGTTCTGGAGCCAGGCGTCGTCCGGGAAGGAGTCGAGGAGCAGGACCCCGGCCGGGTTGCCGGAGAAGGGGCGGTCGGTGAAGGCGTCGACGATTCGAATCCGCATGGCCCGACGCTAGCCATGCCGCAAAGCCGTCGGCCAAGGCCAATCCCCGGGACCTGGACTGGTTTGCCGCCTGACCTGGGGCTCGGCGTCCCCTGAGGCCGGCCTCGTCGCGCCTGAGGCCGGCCATATCGCGCGGCGGGCCGCAGCCGGGTCCGGCGCACCGTGGGACGCAGCCGGGTCCGACGCACCGTGGGACGCAGCCGGGTCCGACGCACCGTGGGACGCCTCCGGCGCAGCGCTGGGCGACGACCGGGCCCTCCGGGATACGACGTTCGGTGGTGGCCGGGGGCTGCTGTCGTTTCGGGTCGATGACGACGCCGAGATGATCCACGTGTTCGCGAACAGCGGGTTCGGATGCCGCTTCTCTTGCTACTGCGGGCCGGGTACGTCGCCTGCGGACCCTCCACGCGAGCGCGGCCTCGTTGCCGACGAGGGTCGTCACAGTGCGTCGAGGCGGGCCTTGAGCAGGCAGAACTCGTTGCCTTCGGGATCGGCGAGGGTGTGCCAGGACTCCTCCCCGGTCTGACCGATGTCGACGAATCGGGCCCCGGCTGCCAGGAGGCGTTCGAGCTCGGCGTCCTGATCGCGGTCGGTGGCGTTGACGTCGATGTGCAGTCGGAGTTTCTCCTTCTTCGGCTCGTCGCTGGGGCTGAGGATGATCGTCGGCTGCGGGCCGCCGAACCCTTCGCGCGGCCCAATCTCGATGCTGCCCTCGTCGCGATCGAGCACTACGAAGTCCAGGACCTCGCACCAGAACCGCGCCAGCACCTCGGGGTCGTGGCAATCGAGCACCAGCTCACTGATACGGCATGCCATTGACGAAACCTACTCTCAGCGTGGGAACTGCCGGGGTCGCCGCCCGCGGATCTCCGGGGCGAACACTCTTCATGAGCGTCGACGGCGTCGGCAAGGGTGCGTCAGTGGTGGTGGCCGTGCCGGCCGAGGGTCTCCACGGGGGTCGCGCCGGGGCGGGTCCACTGCGGCACGGGACGGCTGGTCGGGCCCCAGGTGGCGACGCCGTCGGCGTCCGAGCGCCAGTACCAGCAGGCCTGGCGGCCCACGGGCGGGTGCCCCTCGCGGACATCGCCGGTCGCGGGCCGGCCCTCGGGGTTGTCCTCCCACGCCTCGCCGCGGCCGTAGGGCGTCATGTCGAGCAGGCTGAGGGACCCGTTGACCGGCTCGTTGCCACGGCCCGTCGTGGAGTAGGTGAGGAACACGCGGTCGCCGTCGCGCAGGAAACAGACGATGTGCCCCATATCTCCGCCGACCGGCGCGTCCACGTCGCGCACCGAGTACCAGGGCTGGGTGTAGCCCATGAACTCGACGTAGGGAGCCACCTCGTCCCAACGGCCCGTGGTCAGGATGGCGAACGAGACGCCCCGGGCGTTGAGGTAGACGGCATCCTTCAGGTGCCAGGCCGTGGTGGTGCAGCCCTCGCACTGCCCCTGGTGCGGCGCGCCGTCGTGCCACATGTGCTTGTAGACCACGAGCTCGTCGCGCCCTTGGAACAGGTCCAGGAACGGGACCGGCCCGTCGGCGCCGGTGACCTTGACCGTCCCGTCGAGCTCGACCATCGGCAGCCGCCGCCGGGCCGCGGCGATCGCGTCGCCCTCACGGGTGTGCGCCTTTTCGCGGACCAGCAGTTCCTCGCGCGCCGCCTGCCAGGTGGCCAGGTCGACGACTGGCGGCTTGCCGGGGAGGTCGCTGTTCGCGTTGCCGGGCGTGGTCGTCATGGTGTCCTCCGTGGTGTCTCGAGCCGGGCGGCGTCGTACGCCGTCCTGCGACGCCTATGACTCTCACCAGAACAGACTCGCGACCCGGCCGGAACTCATCGCGGCAAGCTTCGTGAGATCAGAGATCAGAGATCAGAGATCAGAGGTGAGAGATCAGAGGTGAGAGATCAGAGGTGAAAGATCAGAGCGACCTTCGCTGAGACAGGTCGCCTGCCCGCTGGCCTCGGGGGTTGCCATGGGGGCGGTTACCGATATATCGTTGACGCATCGCGACCGATCAACGATGGAATGGAGTGATTGCGATGCGTTCCCGTGGACAAGACTTCGGATACGAACACGGACATGGACACCACGGCGGACCCGGTCCTCGTGGTCGGGGCGGCTTCGAGGGACGGCGTGGGGCTTTCGGGCCCTTCGGGCCGGGTGGTCCCGGTGGTCCCGGATTCGGCGGTGGCCCTGGCTTCGGTGGCGGTCCCGGCTTCGGCCCGGGCCCCTGGGGCGGGCGCGGCGGCCGGGGCGGACCCCGGGGCAGGGCGCGGCGCGGCGACGTGCGCGCGTCGATCCTGGCCCTGCTCAAGGACCGGCCCATGCATGGTTACGAGATGATCCAGGAGATCGCCGAGCGCAGCGGCGGGGCGTGGAAGCCCAGCCCGGGTTCGGTCTACCCGACCCTCCAGCTCCTGGAGGACGAAGGTCTGATCACCAGCGAGGCCGAGGGCGGCAAGAAGCTGTTCTCGCTCACCGAGTCCGGCCGCAGCGCGGCCGACGAGGGGCCCGACGCGCCTTGGGAAGAGGCCGGGCGCGGGGTCGACTGGGAGACGCTGCACGAGATCCGGCAGGCCGGCTTCGGTCTCATGGAGGCCTTCGGCCAGGTCTGGAAGACCGGCAGCAAGGACCAGCGCGACAAGGCGGTGGCGGTCATCAACGAAGCCCGTAAGAAGCTGTACCTGATCCTCGCCGACGAGGACTGACGGTGTGCCGTGGTACCTGAGGGCGCCCTGCGGAACTGTTTCCGCGGGGCGCCCTTCGTGTGTCCGTGTTGTCCGTGAGCGCGTGTGCGTCAGGAGACCAGGCCGCCCAGCTTGCGCAGCGACTCGTTCAGCGCGGCCGTCGCCGAGTCCTTGAGCTTGCCCGCCATGAGTGAGACGGCCGCGCCGGTGAACTCGCCGTCGATGCGGACCGTCGTCGCCTCACCGTCGGGGGTGAGCGTGTACCGCGTGGCGACGTTCACGGCCATCGGGCCCTTGCCGCGGATGGCCAGGACGCGGCCGGACTCCAGGGCGTCGACGGTCCAGGTGACCTCGGCGGGGAAGCCCATGAGCTTCATGTTCTCCTCGAAGGTGCCACCCACTTCGAGGGTCTCGGGCCCGCCCTTCGGGAAGCTGGTGTGGGTCGCGTTCCACTCGCCGTACGCGGACCAGTCCGTGAGCTGGGCCCAGACCTTCTCGGCGGGCGCCTCGATACGTGCTTCCGCGCTGACTTCGGCCATGCGACCACCCCTTCGTGTCGGGCGCTGCGCCCGGCGCAGCTACGGTGTCGCGGAACGTAGCCGCAGGCCCCGGAACATTCAATACTGATGAACCGTCAGAAATTGTGGAGAGGGGCGGGGAAGAGCGGGAGCGGAGGGGACGGGAGGGAGGGGTGCGGGAGAGAAGGGGGTGGGAGGGGACGGGAGGGAGTGCGGGGGAGGCGGCCGACGAGGGTCAGGCCCCCCGGCGTATCACCGCCGCGTCGAACAGGTCCCACGCCCTCGGGTGGGGGCCCTCGTCGTGGCAGTGCCAGGCCTCCCAGAACAGGTCGGCGAGCTGCGCGTCCTCGGGGGCGTACACGCGGTACACGTACTCCCTGCCGTCGATCGCCGGCAGGGCCACCAGCCAGCACCTGCTCTCCATGTCCGGTGGGACGAGCGCCGGAGCGAACCGGTTGCGCGTGGGGCGCGCGGCAAAGCGGCGCGCCTCAGGGGGAAATCGGCGCGAAGTCATCCGTAAGGAGGAGAACCCGCTCATGGATGCCCACCCTGTGTCGGACGCCGAAATGGTGCCAGCCGGGGATGACCCGGCTCGAAGAGACTGATGGGGTAGGGGTTGTGCCATCCCGTATTCCCCAGCAGTCCGCCGCCGAGAGCGGCTCGAACCGTACGGACGTCGATGCCGGGCTCAGTGCCGATCTCGCGTCGGTGGTCTCCGGCGCGCGCAGGAGAGCACTGCGGGACGGGGACCGGCAGATCGACACCGCCCATCTGCTCCACTCGCTTCTGGAGTCCGACCCCGACGTGCGCGCGGTCTTCGACGGCGGACCGCAGATCGCCCGCCTGCTCGGCTACCTCGTGCAGCGCAGCATCGGCTACGGATTGCGCTGGCAGAGCAGCGTCGAGAACTCCGGCGGCGTGCCGGTGGTCGCCGAGGCGGGCTGGTCACCGGTGGCGGCCGGTGCGATGGAGGGCGCCTATGCGGGCGCGCTGCTGCGGGGCGACGATCAGGCCCGTCGCCTCGATCTGCTCGCGGCGATAGTCGCCGATCCCCAGTCGCGGGCCGTCGAGGTTCTCGGCCGTGCGGGCGTCGACACCCGGGTACTGCTGCGGCGTATCGAGTCGCAGTTCGAGGAGTACGCGGGGCGGGGCGACGACGGCCGCTGAGCTCCGCGGAGTCGGGGTGTGCCATGGGGAGGTCGGGAACGGGGCTCCGGGTGAGGTGACAGCGGAACACCGGGCGGTTCGGTGCTGACCTCTGGATGAGTCGTGAGTCGTGAGTCGTGAGTCGTGAGTCGTGAGTCGTGACCGGTGACCGGTGACCAGTGAGCGGTGAGCGGTGAGCCGTGAGCCGTGAGCCGTGAGCCGGAGTCGTGAGTCCGGGGGGCCGAGCCGGGCTGAGGGCGGGGCGGTCCCGGTGGTGAAGTCCAGCCGTTGAGACAGGTGTCATCGAGGGTGACGCTCATGTCGTCGCCTGTCATCATGTGCCGGTGCATACGTCTCAAGGCAGTCAGGGCAACCGTGGAAGGAGCGTCGGCCTCGGCCTCGCGCTCGTGTCGGCGGTCGCCTTCGGTGGATCGGGTGTCGCGGCCAAACCGCTGATCGAGGCGGGTCTCGACCCGCTCCACGTGGTGTGGCTGCGGGTCACCGGCGCCGCGCTGGTGACGCTGCCGCTGGCCGTACGCCACCGGGCGCTGGTACGGCAGCGTCCCGCGCTGCTGGCCGGCTTCGGGCTGCTCGGCGTGGCCGGTGTCCAGGCCTGCTATTTCGCCGCGATCTCCCGCATCCCGGTCGGCGTCGCACTGCTCATCGAGTACCTCGCCCCCGCGCTCGTGCTCGGCTGGGTGCGCTTCGTGCAGCGCCGGGCCGTTACGCGCGCCGCGGCGCTCGGGGTCGTCCTCGCGGCCGCCGGTCTCGCCTGCGTGGTCGAAGTGTGGTCGGGGCTGAGCTTCGACGCCGTCGGACTGCTGCTCGCGCTGGGCGCGGCCTGCTGCCAGGTCGGCTACTTCGTCCTGTCCGACCAGGGCAGCGACGCGGGCGACGCGGCGCCGGACCCACTCGGCGTGATCGCGTACGGGCTGCTCGTCGGCGCCGTCGTGCTGACCCTCATCGCGCGCCCCTGGACCATGGACTGGTCCGTGCTCGGGGGAACCGCCGACATGAACGGGACGTCCGTGCTCGCGGCGCTGCTCCTCGGCTGGATCGTGCTGATCGCGACCGTCATCGCGTACGGCACCGGCGTGCTCTCCGTCCGCAGGCTCTCCCCGCAGATCGCGGGCGTCGTGGCCTGCCTCGAAGCGGTGATCGCGACCGTCCTGGCCTGGATACTGCTCGGCGAGCACCTCTCGGCACCCCAGATCGTCGGCGGCGCGGTGGTGCTGCTCGGTGCGTTCATCGCGCAGTCGTCGGCGCCCGCGAACCCCTCGGACGGCGCGGTCGCCGGGGCCGGTGGCAGCGACGCCGAACGGGAGCTGTCGGCCCGGGGTGCCGCCGTCTAGCGGAGCGGATCCCGCCTTCGACACCCCCTGCTTCTGCGCCTGCGCGGACCCGGTCTTCGACGTGTCGGTCGTACGCGTACGGAGGCTCGCCGGCAGGCCGCTCACGGCGAGCCACCGATGTCACGCGTCGTCGTCAGGTGCCCAGGAGTGAATCGGGGCGTCAGAGGGCCGACAGGTAGTCGGGGATGTCGATGCCGGGGGCCAGGTCGTCGGCCGGGACCGGGGTGCCGTGCCCCTTGGTCAGCGGGACGACGCCGGTCCAGTGGGGGAGCGTGAGGTCCTCGGCGTCGTCGTTGGGGCCGCCGGTGCGCAGCTTCGCGGAGACTTCCTCCAGGTCGAGGCGGATCACCGCGGTGGCGGCGAGTTCCTTGGCGTTCGCCGGGCGGGAGTCGTGCGAGCGGCCGGGGACCACATGGTCGACCAGCGCGTCCAGGGCCTCGCGCTTCTCGTCCGGGTCCGTCACCTGGTGGGCGATGCCGTGCACCACCACGGAGCGGTAGTTGAGCGAGTGGTGGAAGGCCGAGCGGGCCAGGACCAGGCCGTCGACGTGCGTCACGGTCAGGCAGACCGGCAGCCCGGGGTCGGCCTGTCCCGTCATCCGCAGCGGGCGCGAGCCCGTCGAGCCGTGCACATAGAGGCGCTCGCCGACGCGCCCGTAGAGCGTGGGGAGCACGACCGGGGCGCCGTCGCGGACGAAGCCGAGGTGGCAGACGTAGCCCTCGTCGAGTATCGCGTGCACCAGGTCGCGGTCGTACGCGGCGCGCTCCTTGGAGCGGGTGGGGACGGTGCGGTCGGTCGGGGCGTAGGCAGCGGGCTGTGTCGTCCCGGGTCGCGTGCTCATCTCCGGCGGGGTGCTCGTCTCCGGCATTGCGTGCTCCATTGTACTAGTGCATAATCTGCTTTGTGCTAGGAGAGTATCGGATCGAAGGGCGTGGCGCAGCCGAGATCGCGGCCAGTGTCGAGCGCGCGGTGGGGTCGGGGGACCTGGAGCCGGGGCAACTGTTGCCGCCGATGCGGGAGTTGGCCGAGCGGCTGGGGGTGAATCCCAATACGGTCGCGGCCGCCTATCGCACGCTGCGTGAGCGCGGGGTCATCGAGACCGCGGGCCGCCGCGGCAGCCGGGTGCGCTCCAAGCCCGCCACCACGGGCCGCGAGCACATCCGGGTGGAGGTGCCTTACGGGGTGCGGGACGTGGCCGACGGCAACCCCGATCGCGCGCTGCTGCCAGGTCTCGCCGAGGCGTTCGCCGCGGCGGCCGAGCGGTCGGACCGGCAGCCCATGATGTACGGGGAGGCCGCCGTCGACACGCAGTTGGAGCGGCTGGCACGCGCCGACCTGGACGCGGACGGCGTTCCCGACGGGCCCGTCGTCGTCACCTCCGGATCGCTCGACGCCATCGAGCGTGTCCTCGCGGTCCATCTCAAACCCGGGGACGCCGTCGCCGTCGAGGACCCCGGCTGGGGCAGCCTGCTCGACCTCGCCCCGGCGCTCGGACTGCGTACGGTCGGCGTCGGTGTCGACGACGAGGGCCCGCTGCCCGACGACGTACGCCGTGCGCTGGCGGCCGGCGCCCGGGCCCTGATCATCACGGACCGGGCGCAGAACCCGACCGGGGCCGCGGTGAGCGCCACGCGCGCGCGTGCCCTGCGTTCCGTGCTCGCGGACTACCCGGAAACCCTGCTCATCGAGGACGACCACGGACATCGCATCGTCGACCTGCCCCTGCATCCCCTGGCTGGGGTGACGCACAACTGGGCCTTCGTGCGCTCCGTCGCCAAGGCGTACGGCCCCGACCTGCGGCTCGCCGTCCTCACCGGAGACCCCGTCACCGTCGACCGGGTGCACGGGCGGCAGCGGCTCGGGCCCGGCTGGGTGAGCCATTTGCTCCAGCGGGCCGTCGTCCATCTGTGGACCGGCGGCGCGGTGGACGTCAAGGCCGTGGCGACGGCGTACGGGCAGCGGCGCGACGCGCTGATCGACGCCCTGGAGGCGCGCGGCATCAAGGCGCACGGGCGCAGCGGGATGAATGTGTGGATCCCCGTCCCGGACGAGACGGGGGCGGTCGCGCGCCTGCTGCACTCCGGCTGGGCGGTCGCGCCCGGGGCACGCTTCCGGATGAGTGCGCCGCCCGGCATCCGGATCACGGTCTCGACCCTGGCCCCGGACGACATCCAGCCGCTGGCGGACGCCGTCGCGTCCGCCGTCGGCCCGGCACCCGCACGCCGTTACGTGTGAGTCAGCGGCGCGCCCTGGTCTGGGTGAGCGCCGCGCCCGCGAGGACGATCACCGCGCCGACCGGCGTCGACCAGGTCAGGGACTCCCCGAGGATCGCGACCCCCGCCGCGGTGGCTATCACCGGGATGAAGTACGTGACCATCTGGGCCGTCGTCGGGCCGACCTCGGCGACGATGCCGTACTGGATGAGCATGGCCAGGCCCGTGCCGAGGGCTCCCAGGGCGACGATCGCGAGCAGCGGGACGACCGGGAAGTGGCTCGGCAGCGTGGTGAACACCGGGGTGACGAGGGCCAGTTGGGCGGTGGCGAGCAGCAGCTGGGCGCCCGTCATCGACAGGTGGGATTGCCCGGTGCCGGTCAGGGTGCGGCGGACGTAGATCCAGCCGATCGGGTAACTGAGCGATGCCAGCAGGGCCATCGCCGTGCCCGTGGCGTCCAGGCCGTGGAAGCCCTGCCAGACGCCGAGGACCGTCAGCACACCGAGGAAGCCGATGCCCAGACCGGCGACCCTGCGCCGGGTCGGCCGGTCCTCGGAGAGCGCGACCATGGACAGCGCCATGCCCCACAGCGGCGAGGTCGCGTTGCAGATACCCGCCAGCGTGGACGGGATCGTCAGCTCGGAGTAGGCGAAGAGTGAGAACGGCAGTGCGTTGAGCAGGAAGGCCGCCACCGCGAGATGCCCCCAGGTCCGCGCCCCGCGCGGCAGCCGCTCCCGCTTCACCGCCAGTGCCGCCGCGAGCACCGCGGTCCCGAACAGCAGCCGCCCGAAGGTGACTTGGAACGGTGCGTAGCCCTCCGTGCCGACCTTGATGAGCAGAAAGCTGAAACCCCAGATCAGGGAGAGGGCGCCGAAGCGGATCCGCCAGTCGAGGGCGGTGCTCGGGCGTGGAGCGGAAGTGGTGGAGGAGTGGGTGCGCGGGCTGGTGGCGGTGCTCATGGACATAACGATGAGGCAGAGGAATCTCGTAGCACAAGCGAGATTTATCGAGCGATATCTCGTAGCATTGCTTACATGTTGAATCTGGAGCGCCTGCGCACCCTCGACGCCCTTGCCCGGCACGGCTCGGTGAGCGGTGCGGCCGAGGGACTGCACGTGACGACGTCGGCCGTCTCCCAGCAGATGTCCAAGCTGGAGCGCGAGGTCGGGCAGCAGCTGCTCGCCAAGAACGGCCGGGGCGTCCGCCTCACCGACGCCGGGCGGCTGCTCGCCGAGCATGCCGCGCGGATCCTGTCCCAGGTGGAGCTCGCGCAGTCCGATCTGGAGGCGCAGCGCGGTCAGGTGGCGGGCGAGCTGCGGCTCTCGGCGTTCCCGACCGCCGCGCGCGGGCTGTTTCCGGCCGCGCTCGCCGCCCTGCGCGCCGATCATCCCGGGCTGCGGGTGCGCTCCTGCGAGCTGGAGCCGGAGGCCGGGGTCGCCGGGGTGGTGCGCGGCGACCTCGACCTGGCGGTCGTGCTCGACTGGTACAACAAGCCGATGCCGCTCCCCGACGGCCTGGTGAAGGCGGCGATCCTCGACGACCCGGCCGATGTCGCGATGCCGGTCGGGCACCGGCTCGCCGACCGCGCGGAGGTGGACCTCGGTGACTTCGCGGGTGACGAGTGGATCACCTGGGGCCAGGGCGAGTTCTGCCACGAGTGGCTGATGTTCACGCTGCGCTCCCAGGGGATCGAGCCGAACATCGGCCATCGCGCGGCGGAGACGCACACCCAGCTCGGCCTGGTCGCCGCGGGCCTCGGGGTGTGCGTGGCGCCCCTCCTCGGGCGTCACCCGATGCCCGAGGGCGTCGTCACCGTGCCGGTGCGGCAGCGCGTACGCCGTCATGTCTACGTCGTGTGGCGGGCCGACGCCGACCGCCGGCCGTCGATCAGAGCGGCGGTGGATGCCCTGCGCAAGGCAGGGGAAGCGGTGAAGTGAGCCATCGCCGAGGACATCGGGTGAGGCGGGGTGACGCTGTCACGTGAGCTGCGCCTGTCGAGTGAGGCGGGGTGACGCTGTCGCGTGAGCTGCGCCTGTCGAGTGAGGCGGGGTGACGCTGTCGCGTGAGCTGCGCCCGTCCGGTGAGGCAGGGCGAGGTCGTCACGTGAGCTGCGCCGAGGGCATCGAGGGCATCGCATCGAGGGCATCGAGTGCACGAGCGTCCCGAGGGCCGCACGCAGTCACGCCGGGGGGCGAGTTCGCGCCGGGGAGGCGAGTGAGTTACACCGAGGGCAGTTTCCGGAAGTCCCATGAGGCGATCGCCTCCGGTGTCAGCCGAGCCCAGGCGTGGCGCCCGTCGTGCGGCATCTCCTCCAGGCCGAAGTTCTTGCGTGCGAACAGGGTCTCCGGGACGTCGAGTTCGGCGCGCAGCTCCCCGGTGCGGGGGACCTCGCCCACGAACTCCACGGTGCCGGAGAGCTCGACGCCCCGCAGCTCCCCGTACTCCTCACCGGAGTCGATCACCACGGCGACGCGCGGGTCGCGGCGCAGCTCGGCCCAGCGCTTGCTGCGCACCACGGAGTACAGCCACAGCGAGGTCCCGTCCCAGGCGAACCAGAGGGCGCTCACATGCGGGGCGCCGTCCTTCGACACCGTCGCCACACGGCAGGTGCGCTGGGTGGTGAGGAACTCGTCCAGTTCGCCGGGGGTCATCATGATCTTCCGGCCCCTGCGTTGAGTGACGGCCATGCGGTCCCCTCTCCTTCTGCGTCGGCCCTGTTCGGCGTCGGCCTCATCGTTCGTCGGCCTTCTTCCGGGCCGACAGAGATTTTCTGACATCGCGTCAGAAAAGCATGGGCCGTCTTCCGTCCCCACGCAATGGTCGTTACGCTCGCCCGCCCCGACCTCCGACGACAAGGGGAGCCATGCCGTCGTACGAACAACTCAGTGAACTCCTCGACCGCGCCTCCACGGTGCTGCTCACCGTCGAGTGCCAGCAGGGTGTCGTGGGCCAGGACAGCGCGCTGCCGGAACTCGCCAAGGAGGCCCGGTCCTCGGGGGCGCTCGCCAATGTCGCCCGCCTGGTGGCCGCCGCGCACGAGAGCGGGGTGCAGGTGATCCACGCGGTCGCCGAGCGCCGGCCGGACGGCCGGGGCGCCAACCGCAATGCCCGGCTGTTCCGTGCGGCCGAGCGGCTGCCGGTGCAGCAGCTGACGGGGACGACGGCTGTGCGGATCGTGCCGCCCATCGAGGTCGCCGAGGAGGACTTCGTCGTACGCCGGCTGCACGGCCTGTCTCCGATCGCGGGCACCGACGTCGACCCGCTGCTGCGCAACCTCGGCTGCCGCACCCTCGTGGTGACCGGTGTCTCGGCCAACGTCGCCATCCCCAATGCCGTGTTCGACGCGGTGAACCGCGGCTACACCGCTGTCGTGCCCGCGGACGCCATCGCGGGGGTGCCCTCCGACTACACCTCCACGATGATCCGCAACACGCTCGCGCTGGTCGCCACCATCACGGCCACCGACGACGTGCTGGCCTGCTTCAAGCGACCGCGCCGGAGCGGCTGACGGTCACGCGAGCTTGATCGAGTCCCCGCTCACGGTGATCTTCTGGGCGGGGAGGGGCCGGGGAGCGGGGCCCTTCTTCACGCTGCCGTCGGCGACGGAGAACTCGCTGTGGTGGCACGGGCAGGTGATCACACCCTTGGTGATGCCCGTCACCGGGCAGCCCAGGTGCGTGCACTTGGACGAGAACGCCTTGAAGGTGCCCGCCGTCGGCTGTGTGACGACCACACCCTGGTCCGTGAAGATCTTGCCGCCGCCCTCGGGAATGTCGGAGGTCTTGGCGAGTTCGGTTCCGGCGGCGGCGCCCTGGACGGTGGAGGACCCCGGCGACTTGTTGTCCGATCCGCACGCGGTCAGGGCGACGGCGAGTCCCGCCGCGCCGACCGCCGCCACGACGGCGCGGCGAGACGGCGCCGGAACGGGGTGAAGCGATTCGCTGGTCATGGCTGCTTTCCCTTCAACGGACGTGCTCGACGGAGGGGCTCGACGGACGTGCTCGACGGGCGGCCTTCGACGGTCGGGCTCTTCGACGGACGTGCTTGAACGGACGCGATGGCGATCCGTACACAGGTACGGTCCGCCGGCGCGCACAGTTCACGCGGATGGCACTTCTTGACCGAATCGACAGCACTTCGACAGCCTGCTCGGCCCATCGGGATCCGGGCGCGACGGGCGTCCACCGGCCGTCTCACGATCCGCGCGACGGGGGCCCAGACGCCGCTCCCAGGTCCGTGCGCGACGGGCCCCGGGTCGCGTCCGGTGCCCGCGGCCACCCCAGTAGCCTGGGGCGATGCTCAAGGAAGTCATCGCGACCCGCTACGTCACGCCGCTGCGTGAGGGGGGCTCGCTGCCGGGGCTCGTCGAGGCCGACGATCTCGGGACGTACGTCATGAAGTTCACCGGCGCGGGACAGGGCCGCAAGACGCTCGTGGCGGAGGTCGTCTGCGGTGAACTCGCGCGTCGGCTGGGCCTGCGCGTGCCGGGACTCGTGACGATCGCCCTCGACCCGGTCCTGGGGCTCGGCGAACCCGACCAGGAGGTCCAGGAGCTGCTGAAGTCGAGCGGCGGGCTGAACCTGGGGATGGACTTCCTCTCCCGCGCGATCGGGTTCGACGCGCTCGCCTTCGACGTGACCTCGGAGGAGGCCGGCCGAATCGTCTGGTTCGACGCGCTCGTCAACAACGTCGACCGCTCCTGGCGCAACCCCAACCTGCTGATGTGGCACGGCGACCTGTGGCTCATCGACCACGGCGCCACGATGATCTGGCACCACCACTGGCCCGGCGCCCAGGCCTCCGCGGCCAAGCCGTACGACGTCTCCGACCACGCGCTCGCGCCCTTCCGGCCGGACATCGCCTCCGCCGCCGCGGAGCTGGCTCCGCTGGTCACCGAGGAACTGCTCGCGGAGGTGACCGCGGCGATCCCCGACGAGTGGCTCGCGGACGAACCCGGCTTCGACTCGCCGGACGCGCTACGGCACGCCTACGCGCAGCCGCTGCTCCTACGTGCCTCCGTCATCCACGAGCGGATCAAGGGCATCGAAGGCATCGAAGGCATCGAAGGCATCGAAGGCGCCGAGGGGAACAAGTGAGCGAGCGGGACGTCTTCGAGTACGCGCTGCTGCGTGTGGTGCCGCGCGTCGAGCGCGGCGAGTGCTTCAACGCGGGTGTACTGGTGTACTGCCGCGCCCAGTCCTTCGTCGCGGCGCGTACGCATCTGGACGAGACCAAGCTGCGGGCACTGGACCCGGAGGCGGACGTGGCGGGCGTACAGGCCGCCCTGCGTGCCGTCGAAGGGGTCTGTGCCGGGGGAGAAGCGGCAGGTCAGGCGGCACGTGACGACGCTGGACGACGGTTTCGGTGGCTGATCGCGCCACGCTCGACGGTCGTTCAGCCGGGGCCCGTGCACACCGGCCTCACCGCCGATCCGGCGGCCGAGGCGGAGCGGTTGCTCGACCTGCTGGTCAGGTAATGGATCACACGCACCGGGTGTGCCGTTGACACCGGGTGCCAGGGCTTCTAGCGTCACGTCTGCTGAAGGTACTAAGCGGTCGCTCACCGGAGGGGCGTACCGTGTGAGCCGC
This sequence comes from Streptomyces sp. NPDC058246, assembly GCF_042881985.1. Classification (NCBI taxonomy): domain Bacteria; kingdom Bacillati; phylum Actinomycetota; class Actinomycetes; order Kitasatosporales; family Streptomycetaceae; genus Streptomyces; species Streptomyces sp. NPDC058246. The sequence continues at coordinate 33,744 of NZ_JBHVWZ010000024.1, forward strand.
ATCTCGAGCGCGAGGAGAACCAGCCATGTCCACCCCTGAGCAGCGCGTCGCCGTAGTCACCGGTGCCGCGCGCGGCATCGGCGCCGCGACCGCCGTACGACTGGCCGCGGAGGGCCGCGCCGTCGCGGTGATCGACCTCGACGAGGCCGCGTGCAAGGACACCGTGGAGAAGATCACCGCCGCGGGTGGCAAGGCCATCGCGGTCGGCTGCGACGTCTCCGACGAGGCCCAGGTCGAGGCCGCCGTCGCGCGCATCGCCGAGGAGCTCGGTGCGCCGACGATCCTGGTGAACAACGCGGGCGTGCTCCGCGACAACCTGCTGTTCAAGATGAGCGCGGCCGACTGGGACACGGTCTTGAACGTGCACCTGCGCGGCGCCTTCCTGATGGCGAAGGCCTGTCAGAAGCACATGGTGGACGCGAAGTTCGGCCGGATCGTCAACCTGTCGTCGTCCTCGGCGCTGGGCAACCGCGGCCAGGTCAACTACTCCGCCGCCAAGGCCGGTCTGCAGGGCTTCACCAAGACCCTCGCCATCGAGCTCGGCAAGTTCGGCGTCACCGCGAACGCCGTCGCGCCCGGGTTCATCGTCACCGACATGACGGCCGCCACGGCCGCCCGCGTCGGCATGGGCTTCGAGGACTTCCAGGCCGCGGCCGCCACCCAGATCCCCGTGCAGCGCGTCGGCAACCCCGACGACATCGCCAACGCCATCGCCTTCTTCACCGGCGAGGCCGCCGGATTCGTCTCCGGCCAGGTGCTGTACGTGGCCGGCGGGCCGCTCAACTAAGGCCGGGGGACACGCACATGACCACGCTTCCCGAACTCTCGGGCAAGGTCGCGCTCATCACGGGCGCGAGCCGCGGCATCGGCTACGGCATCGCGGAGGCCCTGGTCGCCCGCGGTGACCGGGTCTGCATCACCGGCCGCAACGAGGACGCCCTGAAGGAGGCCGTCGAGGCGCTCGGCTCGGACCGCGTCATCGGCGTCGCCGGCAAGGCGCACGACGAGGCCCACCAGGCCATCGCCGTCGAGCGCACCATGGAGGCCTTCGGCCGCGTCGACCACCTGGTCAACAACGCCGGTACGAACCCCGTGTTCGGCCCGATCGCCGAGCTGGACCTCAATGTGGCGCGCAAGGTATTCGAGACCAACGTCGTCTCGGCGCTCGGCTTCGCCCAGCAGACCTGGCGGGCCTGGCAGAGCGAGAACGGCGGCACGATCGTCAACATCGCCTCCGTCGCGGGCCTCGCGCCCTCGCCGTTCATCGGCGCGTACGGCATCAGCAAGGCCGCCATGATCAACCTGACGGTGCAGCTGGCGCACGAGTTCGCGCCCAAGGTGCGGGTCAACGCCATCGCGCCCGGTGTGGTGAAGACGAAGTTCGCCGCGGCCCTGTACGAGGGGCGCGAGGCGGAGGCGGCCGCGGCCTACCCGCTCGGCCGGCTCGGCGTGCCCTCCGACATCGGGGGCGCCGCCGCGTTCCTCACCTCGCAGCAGTCGGACTGGGTGACCGGCCAGACGCTCGTGGTCGACGGCGGGATGTTCCTGAACGCCGGGGTCGAGTGAGGCGCGCTGGCTGACGCGCGCCGACTGACGCGCGCTGAGTGACGGAGGCGGGCGCCGGCTGCTGGAGACCTCCAGGGAGCCGGCGCTGAACGCCGGGCCGTGTGCCCCGCGGCGAACGCCGGGCCCGTGTGCCCCGCGGCGAATGCCGGGCCCGTGTGCCCCGCGGCGAATGCCGGAGCCGTGTGCCCCGCGCCGAACGCCGGGGTCGTCCGCCCCGCGCGTTGGCGAGCACCCCGCGCGTTTGTGGAGAGATGACAAAAGCGCCGACGGTGTCGATCGAGCGCAGGTTCGACCGAGCTTCGACGAGGGGTTCACAGAAGTCTGACAACGTAGTCACATCCGTGCTGATCAAGTGCCCTGCCGGGAACACGGTTCCACCGGCGGGGCACTGCGGTATGGTCTGCCGACCCTTGGTACGGCAGATCGAGGAGCGTGCGCGTGTTCAACCGGAACCGATGTCTACGGCAACTGGCGGCGATCACGTCCATAACCCTGGTGGCGGGGTGTGGCGTTCTCTCCTCGGGATCGTCCGGCGACAAGGGGCCGATCGTCGTGGGCACCACCAGTGCCCCGAGCACGCTGGACCCGGCCGCCTCCTGGGACGGTTCCTGGGAGCTGTTCCGCAACATCTACCAGACGTTGCTGAGCTACCCCAACGGCGCGGTCACGCCCCAGCCCGACGCGGCCAAGAGCTGCCGGTTCACCGACGGATCCAATCGCACGTACCGTTGCGTACTGCGCCCGAACATGAAGTTCTCCGACGGGGACCCGCTCGACGCCCGGGCCGTCAAGCACTCCATCGACCGGATCAGGAAGATCGCCGTACCCGGCGGTCCCGCGGGCCTGCTCGGCAGCCTCGACCGGGTCCAGGCGCTGGGCGACCGCGAGATCGTCTTCCACCTCAACAAGCCCGACGCCACCTTCCCGTTCGTCCTGGCCACCCCCGCCATGTCGATCGTCGACCCGGACGACTACCCGGCCGACGCGCTGCGCAAGGACAACAGGGTCTTCGGATCCGGTCCGTACAGCCTGCGCTCGTACGAGGAGGGCAAGCAGGCCGAGCTCGTGCGGAACGACCACTACGACGGCTTCGCCCAGCGCAAGAACGACGCCGTCACCATCCGGTACTTCCCCGACTCGGCCCAGATGGTCGAAGCCCTCAGGGACAAGAAGATCGACGTCACCTACCGCGGTCTCGCCGCCTCGGACGTCGTCGCCCTCCAGGGACGCGACTCCGAGAAGGGCATCCAGCTCCTCGAAGGTGCCGGCACCGAGATCAGCTACCTGGTCTTCAACCCGAAGGATCCGTGGGCCAAGAAGCCCGCGGTCCGCAAGGCCATCGCCCAGGTCGTGGACCGGCCGGCCATCGCGCACAAGGTCTACAAGGGCACCGTCGAACCGCTGTATTCCATGGTCCCCGCGGGCCTGACCGGGCACACCGCCGGGTTCTTCGACGACTACGGGGAGCCCAGTTCCGCCAAGGCCCGCAAGATCCTCCGGGATGCCGGCATCACCGAGCCCGTGCCCCTCACCTTCTGGTACACGACCGACCGTTACGGCTCCGAGACCGCCCCGGAGTTCCAGGAGCTCAAGAGGCAGCTCGAAGGCTCCGGTCTGTTCCGCGTCACCCTCAAGAGCCGCCCCTGGAAGACGTACGAAGCCGGCTACCGCAAGGGCGAGTACCCGGTGTTCGGGCGCGGCTGGTTCCCCGACTTCCCGGACGCCGAGAACTTCATCGCACCCTTCGTAGGCGAGCAGAACGCGCTCGGTACGCCCTACCCGGCGCCGCGGATCACCAACAACCTGCTGCCCGAGTCGCGCCGCGAGAGCGACCGCGCCGCCGTGGTCAAGGAGTTCGAGGAGGCCCAGCAGATCCTCGTCGACGACGCCCGGCTGCTGCCGCTGTGGCAGGGCAAGCAGTACGTGGCCGCGAGTGACGACATCTCGGGCGGCGAGCGCGCCCTCGACCCCTCGACGATCATGACGATGTGGGAGCTGCAACGCAAAACCAGCTGGTAGAGGCGGTGCGGGAACAGTCCGACGGGTCGCCGGGGCCTGCCGGTGGTGCGGGGGCCGCAGTCGATTGTCAGTGGGCGACGGTAGGTTCTGTGGTCTGGAAGTGACCGCACATCGGAGGAAGTTGACGTGACCGATATCGCCATGCTGCCCGAGTCCTGGCGCGGCGTCCTGGGCGAGGAGCTGCAGCAGCCCTACTTCAAGGAACTCACCGAGTTCGTCGAGGAGGAGCGCGTCAAGGGTCCCGTCTACCCTCCGCGGGAGGAGGTCTTCGCCGCCCTCGACGCGACGCCGTACGAGAAGGTGAAGGTGCTGATCCTCGGGCAGGACCCCTACCACGGCGAGGGCCAGGGGCACGGCCTGTGCTTCTCCGTCCGCCCCGGCGTGAAGACCCCGCCCTCGCTCCGCAACATCTACAAGGAGATGAAGGAGGAGCTCGGCACCCCGATCCCGGACAACGGCTATCTGATGCCGTGGGCCCAGCAGGGCGTGCTGCTGCTCAACGCCGTACTCACCGTGCGCTCCGGCGAGGCCAACTCGCACAAGGGCAAGGGCTGGGAGAAGTTCACGGACGCGGTGATCCGCGCCGTGGCCGACCGGCCCGACCCGGCGGTCTTCGTGCTGTGGGGCAACTACGCGCAGAAGAAGCTCCCGCTGATCGACGAGGAGCGGCACGTGGTGGTGAAGGGGGCGCACCCCTCGCCGCTGTCCGCGAAGAAGTTCTTCGGATCGCGTCCGTTCACGCAGATCGACGAGGCGGTGGCCCGGCAGGGGCACGAGCCGATCGACTGGCGGATTCCGGACCTGGGCTGACACCCGAGTCGCCGGGCCGGCCCGTCACCGGCCTGGCCCAGCGGCGTACGGGGGCGCCTGATCGTGATTGTCCGTGCCTCCGGCTAGCGTCGTGAGGGACAGTGACGAGGCTGGAGGACGCGGTGGCGGAGCAACAGGAGCAGGCGGCGCCGGACGCCATGATGACCCGGATCGGCCAAGTCGTCATGCTGCACCACGGCGGCGACCGTGAGGAGGCTCGGGGCCGCCTCCTCGACCTGTGGTCGGAGATCGGCGAGGACGGCGACCCTCTGCACCGCTGCACGCTGGCGCACTACTTGGCCGACACGCAGGACGATCCCGCGGACGAACTCGCCTGGGACCTACGGGCCTTGTCGGCGGCCGAGGAGCTCAGCGACGGGCGGGTCGCCGAGCACCACCAGTCGCTCGCGGTGCGCGCGTTCTACCCGTCGCTGCATCTGAACCTGGCCGCGGACTATGTGAAGCTCGGCCGCTCCGAGGCCGCCCGCAGCCATCTGCTCCGGGCCCGCGGCGCGGTCGGCGCCCTTGGGGACGACAGCTACGGGGACGGCGTCCGGGCGGCGATCGGCCGCCTGGAGCTGAGACTCGACGGGGACGGGGGCGGGGTGTCGGGGGATGGCAGACCGGGGGGCGGCAGGCCGGGGGGCGGCAGCGGACCCGACCGCTTCGGCGGACCCGGAGGAGAGACGCTGGGGCCGCCGAGACAGCGGCCCTGACGGTCTGGCCTTCAGGGGGCCGCCGAGACAGCGGTCCTGACGGTCGGCTGGCCCTCAGGGGGCCGTGCGCGACCGTGATGTGCCGCTCGGGGCCTGTACACGGGGCCTGTGCTGTGGGCCCTGCGCTTGGGTCGTGTGCCCGGCTCCTGTGCTCGGGTCCTGTTTCTCGGCTCCTGTTTCTCGGGTCCCGTGCAGGAAACACGCCGCACGCCGAATGTCGCGCCCCGCACGCGTCACCTCTGGTGTGCTCCAGGGACCACGTGCCTGCCCGCTGCGGGCCGGGCCGCCGACCCGGTCAGTGACCGTACGTCTCCCTGCAGATGACCGCCTGCGGGCTGTCCGGCTGCCAGCCCCCGTACTTCCGGCCGAGGGCGCACACGTCGGAGTTCTGCGGCACGTCGGGAGCGACGGGCGGGACGGCGACGCGCGGCTGGGGCCGTCGCCCCTCCGGCTCCGGGTGCGGAGCGGGGTGGGGACGGTGCCGCGGAGGTGCCGGTGCCGCGGCGGCCGGCGGGGGAGCCGCCCGGTGCGCGGGCGCCGCACTGGGTGAGGGCTTCCGGGACGGCCCGATGAGCTCCAGCGCCTCCCGCGCCGGAGCCTGCACGACCTGGGGCTCGGCCTCGCCGTCCGTACGCGGCGAGGAGGGCTGGGACGGGGCGCCCTGCGGGCCGGAGGGCGGTCGCTGGACGGTCACACAGCCGGAGAGGGCGGTGACGGCCACGGTGACCAGGAGCGTTGCGGTCGTCGTCGTTCGATGCACCCGCGCAACTCTGCTGTGTCCGGCCCGCTTTGGGGAGCGGACGAGCGCAGGTTGCCCCACATGGGTGATCCTTCCGCTCCTCCGGAGACGACCGACGCCGGCAAGCTGACTCCGTGCCCGGGCGCCGTCGGGTGCCCGGCTCACTCGCCGGTGGTGCCGTCGATCCGCTCCCGGATCAGGTCCGCGTGGCCGAGGTGACGCGCGTACTCCTTGATCATGTGGGTGTAGACCCAGCGCAGGCTGATGGGTTCACTGGTGAACTTGCTCTTGCCCTCGCAGATGTCGTCCAGGGCGAAGCGTGCCGTGTTGCGCCGGGCGAACCCGATCTCCGTCTGCCAGGTGGCGTACGCCTCGGCCCAGGTGTCCGCCTCGGTGACATGGAAGTCCCCGTCCGGGTCGCCGTCGCCGGAGTAGATCGGTCCCGCGTCGTCGGCCGCCAGGACCTTGCGGAACCAGCCGCGTTCCACCTCCGCCATGTGGCGTACGAGGCCGAGCAGGGACAGGACGGAGGGCTCGGCCGAGGCGGTCCTGAGCTGGGTGTCGTCGAGGCCCTCGCACTTCATCTCGAGGTTCTGACGGAGGTGGTCGAGCCAGCCCTCCAGCATGGACCGCTCATCGGCGTGCGTGGCAGGCTTGGTGCGCTGGATCGTCATGCGGTCGGTACCCCCTCATGTCGGCGTCCCCTTCTCGCCCGTCATGCTGGCATGTCCGCCACATCCGTCATGCTGATTTTCGCGACCCGCAGCTCGGGCCGCCGGGTGGCCTCCAGGGGCCAGTTCGTAGCGGGCGACGAGCAGCTCGCGATGGTGGGTCAGATGCCGGTGCAGGGCGAGCGCGAGGCCGTCGGCGAGGGGGTCGAGGCCGCCCCGCGGATCCGGCATCTCGTCGGGCGTCAGCACTCGGGCCTCGCGCTCCGCGAGCCTGCGGACGGCGGCCTCCAGCAGGGCCGAGCGGGTGCGTGCCTGGTTCGAGGTCGAGCCCTGGGGGAGCCCCGCGGCCGGGTCGCCCTGCTGGGCGACGCCGCGCACGCCATGCCGCCGACCCTCGGGCAGGGCGGGAAACAGGCCATCGAGGACGCGATCGTGCTCGCTCACCACGCGCGCGGACGGGCCCGGGCCGGCCGCGTACACGGCGGACCGCAAGCCCCGTACGACCGCCATCGCCCGGACGGCCGTTCAGGCGGCGCGGCTGAACATGATGAGCAACCGTGCCGGAATCGCCGTACGCAACGCCACCTTCGCCGCGCTGTCCAAGGCCGTACCCGGACTCTTCCTGCGGAGCCTCGACGGCATCGCCGACTGGCGGCCCCCGCGGCGGCCGTATGCTTCCCTCGAGGTCAGCAACCCGCGACGCACCCTTTGAGGAGACCCCTGTGAAGGTCGGCTGCATCGGACTCGGCGACATCGCGACGAAGGCGTATCTGCCGGTGCTCGGGGTGCAGCCGGGGGTCGAGCTCCATCTCCAGACGCGGACGCCCGCGACGCTCACCCAGGTCGCGGACAGCCTCCACCTTCCCGAGGGGCAGCGACACACGGACCTGTCGGAGCTCCTCGCGCAGGACCTCGACGCGGCGTTCGTGCACGCGGCCACCGTGGCGCACCCCGAGATCGTCACGCGGCTGCTGGAGGCGGGCGTACCGACGTACGTCGACAAGCCGCTCGCGTACGAACTCGCGGCTTCGGAGCGGCTCGTGCGGCTCGCCGAGGAGCGCGACGTCAGTCTCGCCGTCGGCTTCAACCGCCGTCACGCGCCCGCGTACGCGCAGTGCGCCGACCATCCGCGGGAGCTCATCCTGATGCAGAAGAACCGGATAGGGCTGCCCGAGGCGCCGCGCACGATGGTCCTCGACGACTTCATCCATGTCGTGGACACCCTGCGGTTCCTGGCGCCGGGTCCGGTCGACGACGTGACCGTGCGGGCCCGCGTCGCGGACGGACTGCTCCACCATGTCGTGCTGCAGCTGGCCGGGGACGGCTTCACGGCGCTCGGCGTGATGAACCGGCTCAGCGGTTCGAACGAGGAGATCCTCGAGGTCTCGGGCCAGGACACCAAGCGTCAGGTGCTCAACCTCGCCGAGGTGATCGACCACAAGGGGCAGCCGACCGTACGGCGGCGCGGCGACTGGGTGCCGGTGGCCCGGCAGCGGGGCATCGAGCAGGTGGTGCTCGCCTTCCTGGACGCCGTGCGCGTGGGCAAGGTGCTCAGCGCCCGGGACGCGCTGGCGACTCACGAACTGTGCGAGCGGGTGGTACGAGCGGTTCAGGAGCGGTCCGCCGCAGTCTGAACGCGCGGGCGCCCTCCGTCGCGCACAGCGCCGCCAGCACCAACAGGGCGGCGTGCACCGGCCAGTCGCCGAACCGGACGTACGGCGTGACCCCACGGGCCAGCGGCACCTCGTACACCATCGTGCCGCTCGCGTCCGTGCCGAGCCAGGAACCGATGCGCTCGCCGCTCGGGCCGTAGACGGCGGAGACGCCGGTCAGCGTCGCGTGCACCATCGGGCGGCCGGTCTCGGCGGCCCGCAGCGCCGCGAGCGACGCGTGCTGTTCCGGCGCCCAACTCCGCTGGAAACTCGACGTCGACGACTGCGCGAGGAGCACCTCGGCGCCGTCCTGAGCGAGATGCCGGCTCATGTCGGGGAAGGCCGTCTCGAAGCAGATCATCGGGCCGACGCGCAGGCCGTGCCCGACGTTCATCACCACCTGCTCGGTGCCCTTGCGACGGTCCTCGGCCGCCGCCTTGCCCACCGAGGTGGCCCAGCCGAGCAGGGAACGCGCGGGTATGTACTCGCCGAACGGCACCAGCCGTTCCTTGTCGTAGCGGTCGCCCGTCGGACCGTTCGGTCCCACCAGGACCGAACTCTTGTAGATGCCGGGCCGGTCGGAGCGGCGCGCGTCGACGTTCACCATGATGTCGGCGCCGGTGAGGCGGGACAGGGCGGCGATCCGGTTCGCCAGATCGGGGCGGTCGGCGAGGTCGAAGCCGACACTGCTCTCGCCCCAGACGACCAGGTCGAGGTTCTGCCCGGCAAGTGTGCGGGTGAGCGCCTCCTCGCGCGCGAACCGCCGGTCGGCGCTCGCGATGCCGTCCACGACTCCGGGCTGTACGACGGCGATCCGGACCCGGCCGTCCCCGTCCGGGCGCGGCGACCACACCCATGCCGCCGACGTCGCGGCGGCGGTCGCGACCAGCCCGGCCACGGCGGGCATACGGGACTCGCGCACCGAGGCCAGCACGGCGACCGCGACATTGACCGCGACCACCAGGAAGCTGAGCAGCCACACCCCGCCGACCGAGGCCAGCCGCAGCGCCGGCTCCACCTGCCACTGACTCGACCCGAGCAGGCCCCAGGGGCCGCCCAAGCCCTGCCAGGACCGGACGAGTTCGACCACCAGCCACCCCGACGGCAGGACGACGACAGCGGCGCCGACCTGTCCCGCCGAGGGCACCCCGGCGAGGAACCGCCGGACCAGCCAGCCCCAAGGAGCCCACAGCACACCGAGCAGCGCCGCTATGACCACGGTGAACACATGCAGGCTCGGCAGCAGCCAGTGGTGCACGGCCAGCATGAAGCCGAGCCCGCCGAACCAGCCGTCGTACGCGGCCCGCCTGCCCGTCGGCGCCGAGCGGGCCAACAGGATCCAGGGCACCAGCGCGACGTACGCGAACCACCACCAGGACGGGGCCGGAAAGGCGAACACGGGCAGGGCACCCGCCAGCGCGGCCACGATCCCCCGCCGCCAGGGGGAGTCGAGCCAGTATCCGGGCCTCATCATGCGGCGCCTCCCTCCCTGGTGCGTACGTCCAGTGTGCGCGCCGGGGACGATCTCCGACAGAGGGCGTGGGCTGGGGCCCGCTCTGGTGATGGGTGGTGAGTGGTGGGTGTGTGAGGAGTGGGCCCACTGGGGTGGTGGGTGCTCGTGAGGGTGGGCCGGCTGGAGTGGTGGGATGCTCCTGGGAGTGGGCCCGCTGGGGTGGTGGGTGGTCCAGCGGCTGTTGGGGCGATTCGGCTGACGGGCGCTGTGGGCGGGGGGTCGGGTCAGGTGGCCGCCGGTGCCTGAAGCGTCTGCGGGGTACGGCGCCACTTCTCCTGGACGACCACCTGGCGCAGCCGCCAGCCACCGTCCGTACGCAGCACCCCGAAGGCGTACCGGCCGCCGCACACGAAGTCGGGGGCGGTGGACCCGCCGTCCTGTGCCGCGAACCGCATCGGATTGATGTAGTCCGCCTGGACCTGGGCCGTGTCCCCCGTGTCCTGATCGAGGATCCCGAACCGCACCCGCCGGTTGACGATCAGATGCTGGCGCATCGGGAACAGTTCCATGCTCTGCGCGAGCCACTCCGCGACCTGTGCGGCATCTCCCTCGACGCCGCCGGCCGAGCGGTAGTCAGCGCGTCCGTCCGGTGTGAACAGTGTCCGGTACGCCTCCCAGTCGCCGTCGTCCACCGCCACCGCGTAGTCGGTGACGAGACTGTCCACGGCGATCCGGTCCATCACGGTCGCGAGCTCCACACGCTGCGTCATCGGCTCAGTGTTGGGCACGGGACGGGCCACGCCAAGGGCCATGCGGTGATATTCGCCGACTGATATTCGCTGGCCCCGACGAGGCCGTACGAAGGATCCTGTCGTTCGTGAACGATCAATACTCTGCGGAGCTCGCGGAGCTTGCCGACGTCGTGGAAGAGCCCAAGTTCCGCGTACGCGCCCGCCATACGCCGTCCACGGTCACCGTCTACCAGGCGTACCAACCGACGATCGGCCACGCCGCCGCGCGCGACAACCGTTTCCCCTCCGCCTGGAAGCGGGACCGGATGACATGGATCAAGCCCTCGTTCCTGTGGATGATGTACCGCTGCGGCTGGGGCACCAAGGAGGGGCAGGAGACCGTCCTGGCCGTCGAGATCAGCCGCCAGGGCTTCGAGTGGGCGCTGAGGCACTCGTGTCTTTCGCACTACGTCCCCGACCTGCACGACGACAAGGCCACCTGGAAGCGGCAGTTGAGGCAGTCGCCGGCGCGGGTCCAGTGGGACCCCGAGCGCGATCTGCGGCTCAACCCGCTGCCGTACCGCTCTCTCCAGCTCGGGCTCGCGGGCGAGGCGGCGGCCCGGTACGCGGACGAGTGGGTCGTGAACATCGACGACGTGACGCCGCTCGCGACACGGATCCACAGCCTCGTACGCGCCGGGGACCTGGAGGGTGCGAGGGCGCTGCTGCCCGAGGAACGGCCGTACCCCCTGGGCGAGGACCTGCCGGCGCATCTACGCGCTCCGCGCTGATCGATGCGACCTCCTTCCCTGGATCCGGCGCCGGAGCCAGAGCCGACGGGTGTACATCAGGTGGTGAGAAAGGGTGTGGTGACCCGACCCGCCTCACACCTCGATCGCGAACCCGGTCGGGTGCCTCTCAGGGGTTCGGGCCCTTGACCTGGTGATGAGAGACCTGTCCCCGAGCCGAGCGCCACCGCGACCGTGTGTGCTCGACCACGCTGTCCCACTGCCGGCGGACCTCGTGGTCGGAAGGGCGGTGGCCCTGACGGATCTGGCTGAGCTCGTCCCGCACTTCTCGCCCCAGCGCCGCCGACGCAACCAGGACGAGCATCGCTGCGAAGAGGGCGGAGATCATCGCGAAGACGGCACCGATCACCCCGTAGCGTGCGGCGGAGGAGTTGAAGAGGCGCGGCATATAGATGGTCGCGCCCACTGAATAGGCCGCCGTCAGAACGGCGGCGGTGACGCCGAAGGGCAGCAGGTCCGGCCGGCTGATCCGCTTCGCCGACAGGATCCAGCCGCTCCAGACGAGGAATGCCGCGGTCACCGGCAGTTCGCACACTGAGGCGGCCAGACCCAGCGCGCCCCCGCCGAGGAGCGCGGAGAGCAACGCGGTGACCACTGCGTAGCCACCGAGTGTGAGGATCCACCACAAGCCGTTGCGCGTGTTGCGCACACTGAGGGGCTTGAGTTCCCACGCCTGTTCGAAGAGCCGCTGCGCTGCTCGCGCGAAACTCAGCACCGAGATCATCAGAAACACGACCCCGAAGACGCCCACGCCCGCACTGGAGCCTTCGGCGGGAGAGAGCAGGGAGCTGACTGCCGCGGCGCCTGCTCCGGTGAGGTGGTAACGGCTGATGATCCGCTCTGCGGCGTCGTAGTGCACGAAGTTGTTCAACACGGCGCCAAAGAGGATGGAAAGGGGGATCAACGCCGTCAAGGCGCTGGACGCCAGGGCCATCGAGCGGTCGAAACCCACGATCTTCTGAAACCGGTTGATGACCCGCAACGCGAAGGCAGGACGCAGCCAGAACGTCAGCGTTCTGACGACGCGCTCGCGATTGATCCCTGCCGTCCTGCCCTCCATGAAAATCGGGACTTTTGTGGCGAAGCGAGCCTAACGGATGGTCGCCGGACCGATGAAGGGCGACACGAGAAGCGGCACGCCGACCGCGCACCTGCCCGATGGCCCGAGCTCCATGGTCGGCACCATGGCTGGTTCTCCAGCTCGCTGTCCGTCCCTGCACGGGCCTTGCACGGGCTGTCAGTTGCTTCGGACGGGCACCTCGTGACGCTCCGGTGTCGCCGGCCGGAGCCGCGGGCATGGATAGCCAGGCAACGACACGCTGGGCGAGGAGCAGGTCATGCGGCGTCGGTCTCAGGCCCGTACGGGTGCGGGAATCTCCGGATCCTTGGCTGCCCTGACGGTGCTCCTGGGACCGGTGACGAACTACGCCAGCGCCTCCGTACCCTCGTGGGCCGGCCATGCCTGGGTGATCTGGCCGACTTTCGCCGCACTGGCCCTGCTCAGCGTCGGCTTGACGTGGTTCAGCACGCGCCTGGACGGTGGGGCGCTAACGCCCTCGACGCTGACCTCCGTACGCCGACTCGCCTCGGTGAGTCCCGTCTCCCTTCGCCCCCCGCACATCGAGACGGAGCGGATACATGGCCGACGTACGGAACTGGACCGTCTCACGCACATGCTCCGCACACCGAACGGACGCTTCGCCGTGCTCTGCGCAGGGGGCGGCATCGGGAAGACCACGGTGGCCGCGATGCTGTGCGCCGACGCGGCGGAAACCGGTTACGACGTGTACTGGGTACGGTGGCAAGGCCTCGAGTCCTTACAGGCACAACTCACACAGGTCGCCGTTGACTGCGGCCTTCCGTCCGCGCTCCTGGACCGGGCCAGGGCCGGTCATGACAACATGCCGGACGTCTTCTGGCTGCAGTTGGCCCGCACCCGCAAGTGGCTGCTGGTCATCGACAACATCGACGATCCGAGCCCGATCGTCCCGGCCACCGAGCATCTCAGTGACTACCGCGGCTGGATCCGGCCCTATGGCGGCGGCCTCCTACTGGTCACGAGTCGTGACACGAGCCAGGAGGTCTGGGGCCCGGCAGCCGAACTGCTGAGGCTCCGGCCGCTGACCACGACGGCAGGAGGACAGGTACTCCTCGACCTGGCCCCCCGGGCGGGCACGTTGTCCGAGGCCGAGTCGCTCGCCGCCCGCCTCGGAGGTCTGCCCCTTGCGCTGCGGGCAGCCGGCCGCTACCTGACCGAGCAGACCAGCCGGTATCGCGCGTTCACCGCTTACCAGCAGGCGCTGGACCAGGATCTGTCTCCCTTGCTCGGCCCGGAACAGCCCGATGCGACCGACCCAGAAGTAGCCCGCGACGTGGTCCGCCATACCTGGGAGATCTCCCTCGACCAGCTCGTCTCGGACGGGAGGCCGCTCGCCCGCCCCGTTCTGCGGCTGCTGTCGCTGTTCGCCGACGCTCCCATTCCCAGGGACCTGATCGTCGGTGACTTCGTCGGGGCGGTCATCGACGGAACCGTCACCGAAGGGGCCCTCGACGACGCCCTGTCCGGTCTCCGCCGTTACGACCTTCTGCAGGCCGTGGAGATTGCCCACGCCGGTGATGCCTCAGCCACATGTCTCGTCCTTCACCCGCTGGTGCGCGAAGTGAACGCGTACATTCTGTCCACGACGACAGCGGACGCTCCCGGGTGGCGCCGGAAGGTCGCGCTGCATCTGATGTCCCGGGCCCGGGAGCTGTCGCAAGTCTCGCAGTCGTCATGGGACCGCGGCCGCCTCATCGCACCTCACTTCGCCCTGGTCGCCGAACTCGGCACGGACGGCTCCATTCCACTGCCCGATGCCCGGGACGCACTGGAGAATCTCGCCGCGCTCCTCAGTGACGCGGGCGCCCATCCGCTCCAGCTCGCTTTGCGGCGGAGCGCGCACGACATGTGTCAGCGGGTTCTGGGCGCCGACCACCCGGACACTCTGGAGTGCCTCAGCAAGTACGCTCGCGCGCTACGCGCCATGGGGGACTACAGCGCGGCGATCGAACGGCACAGGGAGGTTCTGGCCGCGCGGACCCGCGTGCTCGGCCCGCATCACCTCGATACGATTTCCAGCCGTCATCACCTCGCGAGGGCACTGCGGTACCTGGGGTATCACGCAGAGGCCCTCGAACTGGCCAGGGTCACCACCAGCACCCTGACCCAGGCGCTCGGACCGGACCATCCCGAAACGCTGGCGAGTCGTGATGTTCTCGCTCTGGCCCTGGACAGCTTGGGAAGTCACCGGGAAGCTGCCGACATCCATACCGAGGTGGCGGAGATCCGCGCGCGGGTGCTGGGGCCCACTCATCCTCGTACGATCTCCAGCTTCAACCACCTGGCCGACTCGCTGAACCGCCTCGGCGAATACGCGCGAGTCGCTCGTCTCGCGCGCGAGACGGTGCGGATCGCCCACGAGACGCTGGGCCCCGATCACCCCCGCACCCTGAACGGCCGCCACGCGCTCGCCACGGCCTTGCACGGGCTCGGTGAGTTCGGGGAGGCGGCGCGCATGCACAGAGACGTACTTCAGGCGAGGACGCGGATCCTGGACGCCGAACATCCTGAAGCCGTTGAAAGCCGCGACGCACTCGAACGCTCATTGGCCGCGCTGCGAGGAACGCGGCGCTGACGACATCAGCAGGCGGGTTCAGGAGCAAGTCGCCGCCGCGCTCGCGTGGTTGATGTCGCGGCCCGACTCGTCATACGCGACGGGGGCGGTGCTCCGGGTGTCCGGCGGACGGTGACGGGAGCCTCTTGGTCTCTTGGCGAGGGCGCCTCTCGACGGGAGTTGAGCGGGTTTGCCTGACCCCGTCGCTCTCACGCCGCCTCGACGACCGCTCCCCGTATCGCTTCCGCCCACCTCACGACCAGCAGTTCGTACTCCGCCCGCTCCTGCGCGGACAGAGAACCGCCCGCGCGCATCCACAGGGCGCGGATCTGCTCGTTTAACGCGGCGGCAGACCGCGCGGAACCAGAGGGAGTGAGATCGGGGGACATGCCTCAAGCCTAGGGGTAAGGACTGACACTGCGCTACCGGGCGGCTACTCATGCCGTATGTGCTTCGTCACGGCTCCGAACCGGCCCTCCGCAGGCGGGCGTTGGGCGCGGATCCGAGAAACCGGCGGGTGAGCCGTCAGCCCGCCGACTCCGCCGCGTGCGGGCTCAGTCCCCCCGTCGCCACGAGCGCGATGATGACGACACCGAGCGCGATCCGGTACCAGACGAACGGCATGAAGCTCTTGTGGGAGATGAATTTCATGAACCATGCGATGACGGCGTAACCGACCGTGAACGCGATGACCGTCGCGAAGATGGTCGGCCCCCAGGAGACATGGCCGTCCGCCGCGGCGTCCTTGAGCTCGAAGGCGCCGGAGGCGAGCACGGCCGGCATGGCGAGGAGGAAGGAGTAACGGGCCGCCGCCTCGCGGGTGTAGCCCATGAACAGGCCGCCGCTGATCGTCGCGCCGGAGCGGGAGACGCCGGGCACCAGCGCCATCGCCTGGCAGACGCCGTACAGCAGGCCGTCCCTGGCGTTCAGGTCCTCAAGTGTCTTGCGCTGCTTGGCGGCACGGTGCCGGCCGCCCGTCTCGTCGCGCGCCGCGAGCCGGTCGGCGACGCCGATGACCACACCCATGGCGATCAGCATGGTCGCGGTGACCCGCAGATCGCGGAACGGCCCCTCGATCTGGTCCTTGAGCGTCACGCCGAGCACGCCGATGGGAATCGAGCCGACGATCACCAGCCAGCCCATCTGCGCGTCGTGGTCCCTGCGCATCGCCTTGTCGGTGAGCGAGCGGAACCATGCCGCGAGAATCCGTCCGACGTCCTTGCGGAAGTAGATCAGTACGGCGGCCTCCGTACCGAGCTGTGTGATGGCGGTGAAGGCCGCGCCCGGGTCCTTCCAGCCCGCGAACGCGGCGGTCAGGCGCAGATGCGCGCTGGAGGAGACGGGAAGGAATTCGGTCAGCCCCTGGACGAGTCCGAGGATGAGGGATTCAAACCAAGACATGAAGTTACGTGGTCCAAGTGCTGATCGTGGAGGGGGAGATGGGCACGCCGTGCCGTCGGTCACGGTGATCACGGGTGTGTGGGGCAGCGTAGCGTCCCCTTGCGACAGCCCGGCCACAGGGGTTTCGCCGGCGTGCGGAGCGGCCTTCGCCGGCGGAGAGAGCGGCCGTCGCGGGTGTGAGGGAGCGGCCTTCGCGGGCGTGCGGCGGGGTTCGTGGAGCCAGGCTCGGCAGCGACGTTCTCAGGCGGGCGAAGGGTACCGGTCCGGGCAGGCGTGGGTCACCGGTCCGGGCAGGGAAGGGCACCGGTCCGGGCTGGTGAGGGCACCGGTCCGGGCAGGTGAAGGGCGCGGTCCGGGGCGGCGCCGGGCCGCGCTTCCGGCTACGCCGCCGCGGGTCCCGTCACCGTCCAGCCGGGGGCCTGCGGGTGGGCTGTCAGGTCGTCGTGCTGGACCTCCTGGCCGCACTCCCCGCACACGACCTGGGGCACCAGCTCATGGCCGCACGTGTGCTCCAGCACCATGGGGCGGAAGTCGCGTTCCTGAAGATGCCGGTCGCCCCACGCCATGAGCGTGATCAGCACGGGCTCCAGCTCCAGGCCGGCCTGCGTGGGCCGGTACTCGTAGCGCTTGGGGCGGTCGCTGTACTCGATCTTCTCCAGTACGCCCGCGTCCACGAGCCGTTTGAGGCGCGCGGTGAGTACGTCGCGCGGGGCGCCGATGTTGCGGACCAACTGGTCGAAACGCGTGGCGCCGAGCGTCACCTCGCGCAGCACCAGCAGGGAGTACTTCTCGCCGACGAGGGCGAGTGTTTCGGCGATGGAGCAGGGGCGGGCGTCCTTCATGCCATCAGTCTAAGGGGTGGGTTGGTTTGTCCAACCCACTGAGCTACTCTTGAGTCACTTAGCGGGTTTGGAAAGCAAACTCAGTGAGTTTGGAGAGCGAACTCACTCATCGCCGGTTCCCTGACCTCAGAGACCTGAGAGGCATCCCATGCGTGACGCCGTGATCGTCGAAGCCGTACGCACCCCCATAGGCAAGGGCAAGCCGAACGGCTCCCTCGCCCATGTCCACCCCGTGGAACTCCTCGCGCACACACTGCGCAGCCTCGTCGAGCGCTCAGGGGTCGACCCGGCGCTGATCGACGACGTCATCGGCGGCACGGTCGACCAGGTCGGCGAGCAGGCCATGAACACCACCCGGTACGCCGTGCTCTCGGCCGGGTTCCCGGAGACGGTGCCGGCGACCACGGTGGACCGCCAGTGCGGCTCCTCCCAGCAGGCCGTCCACTTCGCCGCCCAGGGCGTGATGTCCGGCGCGTACGACATGGTCGTCGCCTGCGGTGTGGAGTCGATGAGCCGCGTTCCGATGTGGTCGAACGTGCCGGCGGGCAAGGACCCGTTCGGGCCCGGGGTCGCCGAGCGCTACCCGGAGGGCCTGGTGCCGCAGGGCATCAGCGCCGAACTCATCGCCGCCAAGTGGGGCATCTCGCGCGAGCGGATGGACACCTTCGCGGTCGGTTCGCACCAGAAGGCGGCCGCGGCGTGGGACAACGGCCTCTTCGACGCCGAAGTCGCGCCCCTGGACGCAGTGACCCGGGACGAGTGCGTGCGGCCCGCCAGCACCACGGAGATCCTCGCCGGGCTCAAGCCCGCCTACTACGACCCGGCCTTCGGTGAGCGTTTCCCGCAGATCGACTGGTCCGTCACGGCGGGTAACGCGAGCCCCGTCAACGACGGCGCCTCGGCGGTGCTCATCACCTCGAGCGAGACCGCGGCCCGGCTCGGGCTGCGGCCCGTCGCCCGGCTGCACAGCTTCGCCGTCACCGGCTCCGACCCGCTGCTGATGCTCACCGGCGTCATCCCGGCCACCGAGAAGGTGCTGCGCAAGGCGGGCCTCGGCCTCGACGACATCGACCTCTTCGAGGTGAACGAGGCCTTCGCCGCCGTCGTCCTCGCCTGGCAGCAGGAGACGGGCGCCGACCTGTCCAAGGTCAACGTGCACGGCGGAGCGATCGCGATCGGCCACCCGCTCGGCGCGAGCGGCACCCGCCTGACGACCACCCTCGTCCACGCGATGCGGGCCCGCGGTGCCCGCTACGCGCTCCAGACGATGTGCGAGGCCGGCGGACTCGCCAACGCGATGGTGCTGGAAGGGCTCTGAGCCGTTTGGGGGGTGGGGTCTACCGGTGACCGCGCAGATGGTGGCGTTTGCGCCAGGCCACCACCGCTCCGACCAGGGCCGGTACGGCGATGAAGCCCATCGCGATCAGGAAGGCGGGCGACGTCGGCGCCGAGGCCCGGGCGCCGGCGACGGCGTACGCGGCGGTGTTCGGGATGGAGCCGAGCGCCGTCGCGAGGAGGAAGGGCAGCCAGCCCATGCGGGAGACGGCCGCGCAGTAGTTGGCGGCCCAGAACGGCACCCCGGGGAACAGCCGGGCCACCATCATCGAGCGGAAGCCGTGGCGGCTGAGCTGCCCGTCCGCAGCCTTCAGCCAGCGGGCGCGCAGCAGCGGACGCAGCGCCTCCTGGCCGAGGATCCGACCGAGCCCGAAGGCGACACCCGCGCCGAGCACCGTGCCCACCAACGCGGTGCCCAGGCCCAGTTGGGAGCCGAAGAGCGCGCCCGCCGCCAGATTGAGCAGCGGCCGGGGCACGAACGCGACCGTGCACAGCCCGTACGCCCCGGCGAACACGACGGCGGCCGCGGCACCGCCGAGCTGCGGCGGCCAGCCGTCGGCGAGCAGCCGCTGCGGTTCGAAGAGCAGCACGCTCGACGCGGCCGCCAGGAGCAGCACCACGAGCAGGGAGAGCCGCGACCAGGGCGAGAGCAGAACTCTTGTGCACCGGGCGGTCAGGCCGGTGGGGTCGGCCACGGCGAACTCCGTGGCGATGGAGAACTCCGTGGCGGTGGCCGGGGGAGTGGCCGTGGCGGTGCCCCCAGAGCGGGTGGTGGCATCGAGCATCCGGCGACACTAACCGACCAGTGTGTGTGATCGCCGTATGGTTCGTCTCATGGGCGTCACAGCTTCCGGAACGTCGGGTGCGCGGTTCGAGGTGCCGAACAGCGCGCTCGCGGACACGGTGCTGGCACGGCTCACCGCCACATATGCCTTGGCCGCCGATCCGGTCCGTGCCGTGTCGATGCGCGCGTACATGAAGGACATCGCGCCCTTCCTGGGGCTGACCACACCCGAGCGCCGGGCTCTGTCGCGAACCGTCCTCCAGGACACCGGCCGCCCCGGAGAGGCCGACTGCACAGCGCTCGCCCTGCGCTGCTGGGAGCTGCCGGAGCGCGAGTACCACTACTTCGCCGTCGACTACCTGCGCCGCCACGTGAAGCGGTTGTCGTCGGGCTTCCTGCCGGTGGCGCGCCACCTCGTCGGCACGGTCTCCTGGTGGGACACGGTCGACGCGCTCGCCTCCCACGTGGTGGGAGGCCTGGTGGCCGCCGACCCGGGGCTGAGGACCGACATGGACGCGTGGATCGAGGACGGCGACCTGTGGGTCGCCCGTACGGCCCTGCTCCACCAGCTCCGCTTCAAGGACGCCACCGACACGGAACGCCTCTTCGGGTACTGCGTCCGCCAGTCCGGGCACCCCGACTTCTTCATCAGGAAGGCGATCGGGTGGTGTCTGCGCGAGTACGCGCACACGGACCCGGAGGCGGTACGGGACTTCGTCGCCCGGGAGCGCGGGAGGCTCGCGCCGTTGTCCGTGCGCGAGGCGCTCAAGAACATCGGGACCTGAGGTCTACGTGAGGCCACCTACCTGACGCCTACCTGAGGCCACCTCCCTGACGCCTACCTGAGGCCTGTCCGAGTCACCTGAGGCCTCTGAAGCTCCTGAGGTTCAGGTTCCCAAGGCCCCTGAGGGACCAGGGGAACCACCAGTAACCCTCGACTGGCGCTCGCGAAAAACCATTCGACGTGGGCGGACGCGCGGGCGATGATCTCCTCATGTTCCGGTACGCCTTCCTCCTCGCAGCATCCGCAGTCGCGGATGCCCCGAAGGCTGCCGTCCCGATCATCGTGGCCGCTCTCGACGGCGCCCGAAGCTGACCCTTCCCGGATCGTCCGGCGGACCCCGCAGGGGGAGGGTCGGCAAGTCCTCGGGGTCCCCGTCCCGGCCCGTACGCGCCGGGGCCATCACTCAGTTCCGCTGACACTGAAGAGGCTTCGAGGTACAGCCATGCCCAAGACGGCATACGTGCGCACCAAACCGCACCTGAACATCGGCACGATGGGTCACGTCGACCACGGCAAGACCACCCTGACCGCCGCCATCACCAAGGTCCTCGCCGAGCGCGGCTCCGGCAGCACCACCCAGTACGTTTCGTTCGACCGGATCGACCGGGCGCCGGAGGAGGCCGCGCGCGGCATCACCATCAACATCGCGCACGTCGAGTACGAGACCGACACCCGGCACTACGCGCACGTGGACATGCCGGGCCACGCCGACTACGTCAAGAACATGGTCACCGGCGCGGCGCAGCTCGACGGGGCGATCCTCGTCGTCTCCGCGCTCGACGGGATCATGCCGCAGACCGCCGAACACGTGCTGCTCGCCCGGCAAGTGGGCGTCGACCACATCGTCGTCGCCCTCAACAAGGCCGACGCGGGCGACGAGGAGCTCACCGACCTCGTGGAGCTCGAGGTCCGCGAACTGCTCTCCGCGCACGGCTACGGGGGCGACTCCGTACCCGTCGTACGGGTGTCCGGCCTCAAGGCCCTTGAGGGGGACCCCCGTTGGACAGGGGCCATCGACGCGCTGCTCGACGCGGTGGACACGTATGTGCCGATGCCCGAGCGATACCTGGACGCGCCGTTCCTGTTGCCCGTCGAGAACGTGCTCACCATCACGGGCCGCGGGACGGTCGTCACCGGTGCCGTCGAGCGCGGCACGATCCGGGTCGGCGACCGTGTCGAGGTCCTCGGCGCGGCCGTGGACACGGTGGTCACCGGCCTGGAGACCTTCGGCAAGCCCATGGAGGAGGCGCAGGCGGGAGACAACGTGGCGTTGCTGCTGCGTGGGGTGCCGCGCGACGCGGTCCGCCGCGGGCACATCGTCGCCGCGCCCGGCAGTGTCGTACCGAGTCGGCGTTTCTCGGCGCAGGTGTACGTCCTGTCGGCGCGCGAGGGCGGACGTACGACGCCCGTCTCCACCGGCTATCGGCCGCAGTTCTACATCCGCACCGCGGACGTGGTCGGCGACGTCGACCTGGGCGAGACGGCGGTGGCACGGCCCGGCGACACCGTCGCGATGACGGTGGAGCTCGGACGGGAGGTCCCGCTCGAGCCCGGTCTCGGCTTCGCGATCCGCGAGGGCGGCCGGACGGTCGGTGCGGGGACGGTGACGTCGGTCGGCTGATGCCGGTCGGATGACACGGGTGGCTGATGTCGGTCGGGTGACCCGCGTGCCTGAGGTCGGTCGGTTGAAACCGGTGCCTGATGCCGGCCGGGTGACACCGGTGCCTGATGCCGGTCGGACGAGGCCCGGCCGACGTCCGCTCGCGCGACGCGGGTGCTCGCCCCTGAAGCGGGGCGGGCACCCGTTCGTCCGCATGTCAGTGCCGTGCGCGAGACTGATCGCAGACGGTGTCGTGGAGAGGCGGGAACCATGGCGGGCAAGGCACTTGTGCTCGGCGGCGGAGGCATCAGCGGGATCGGCTGGCTGTCGGGAATGCTGTACGGATTGGCGGAGAGCGGCGTGGACCTGTCCGACGCCGACCTGGTGATCGGCACGTCCGCAGGCTCGACCGTCGGCGCCCAGCTCACCTCGGGCAAGCTGACACTGGAAGAGCTCTACGAGCGCCAACTCGCCGCGCCCTCGGGAGAGATCGCCGGGCGTCTGGGCGTGTCCGTCTACCTGAGTTTCGCCTGGGCCACGCTGACCTCGCGTACCCCCGAGGCGTACGGCCGGAAGGTCGGTCGGATGGCACTCAGGGCGGACACCCCCTCAGAGGCGGTACGCCGCGGGGCGATCGAAAGTCGCCTCGTCTCGCCCGAGTGGCCCGACCGCCCGCTGTGGATGCCCGCTGTCGACACGGCGACCGGGGAACTGCGGGTGTTCGACCGGAACAGCGGTGTCGCCCTTGTGGACGCCGTGGCCGCGAGCTGCGCCGTGCCGGGTGTCTGGCCGCCGGTGACCATCGAGGACCGCCGCTGGACCGACGGGGGTGTCCACTCCCCGGCCAATGCCCATCTCGCCGCCGACTACGAGCGTGTGGTCGTCCTCGCCCCGATGGCGGCGGGCGGCGGCCCCCTCGTCTCCGCCGCGGAGCAGGGCCGCCGGCTCGCCGAGCACGGCGCCCGCGTCGCCGTCATCACGCCCGACCGTGACGCGAAGCAGTCCTTCGGACGCAACCCCCTGGACCCCGCGATCAGAGCGGCCGCCGCCCGCGCGGGGCGGAAACAGGCCTCGATCCATGCGGCGGAAGCCACCCGGGTGTGGCGGGGCTGAAACGGGGGCTGCCCCGGCCGAGGGCGTGGCTTCCGGGACGGGCGTGTGTCGTCCGGGACGGGGACGAGGGCTCGTCCGCCTCACAGACGCGGGCTCGGCCTTTTGGCGAACGCCGGGGCCTCACCGGAGGAGGAGGGCCACGCAAGCTCGGGGGAGGTGGGGCAGGACGTCTGTGCGGGAGCCGCTTCCGGTCGTCTCGGGGGAGGCGGCCCTGACCCCCTGAGGGGTGGCAGGACGGCACAATGGAGGCGTGGAAGAGCCGATACCCGTGACACGGGCAGTGGATCACGGGACCGCGAAACTGATGCCGGACGTCGACCGGAAGCGGGCGTGGCTGCTGACGGTGGACGGGGCGCCGCAGTCGTACGTCGATCTGGACGCGCCGACACACCTGGAGTTCGAGTACGCGCGCAGGCTCGGGCACGTCCTGGACACGGTGGTCGAACCGGGGGCGGCCCTGGACGTTCTGCACCTCGGCGGAGGGGCGCTCACCCTGCCCCGCTATGTCGCCGCGACCCGCCCCGGTTCGCGACAGGACGTGGTCGAGGCCGACCGGGGCCTGCTCTCCCTGGTCCGTGAGCATCTGCCCGTGCCCGAGGGCGCTGGCATCACCGTGCACGGCGGGGACGCCCGGGCCTGGCTCGAAGCCGCCGCACCCGAGTCCGCCGACATCCTGATCGCGGATGTCTTCGGCGGCTCACGCGTCCCGGCGCACCTGACCTCCACCGCGTACGCGCGCGCCGCCGAGCGCGTGCTGCGCGCGGACGGCGTCTACCTGGCCAACCTCGCCGACGCCGCGCCCTTCGCCTTCCTCCGCTCCCAACTCGCCACGTTCTCGACGGTGTTCGAGGAGCTGGCCCTCATCGCCGAACCGGGTGTCCTGCGCGGCCGTCGCTTCGGCAACGCGGTGCTCGTGGCTGCCCACCGTCGCCTCGACACGGCCGCCCTCGCCCGCCGCACCGCCTCCGACGCCTTCCCGGCGCGCGTCGAACACGGCCCCACGCTGCGGGAGTTCATCGGCGCCGCCGAACCCGTCGGCGACGAGAACGCGGTCCCGTCACCCGAGCCGCCCGACGGAGCCTTCAGCATCGGGTGACACGTCGGCGGAACGCCCGGTCAGGAGCCGGACTCGCTGAACTGCGCGAGGCCCGGCACCGGCGTCGCCCTAGCCACCGGCTTGATCGGCCCAGGAAGGGCGGCGCGGGCGTCTCGGGGACGCGCCGAGCCGCCGTACGCGGTCAGGGGCCCGAGCGGCCGTGCGGCTCAGGAACCCGTCGGGTCACCGTGCAGGCGTACCGTGCTGAGGATCTTCTGCACGGTCGCGTCCGGCACCTCATCGGACACGCCCTTGGCGCCGTAGAACGTCCAGGAGACGAAGTCGCCCACCGAGTTCTTGAAGGCGAACGTGGTCGCCTTGCCGTCGGAGTCGCACTTGCCCTTTTTGGGGACACCGCTCGAGTATGTCGTCGCGACACTGCCCTTGACGCCCGAAGTCGTCGTGTACGGCTTGGGCTTGCCGATGGTGAGCAGCTTCTTGGAGGCGTCCTTCTGGTCGGTGTAGCCGCCGAAGACCCACCACGCCGAGTCGTTGCGCGCGGGGTCGTCGGTGTTCTTGGCGCCGCTCTGCCCCTTGGTGCCCGCGGCGGCCAGCGCGGTGTCGTTCTTGTACCCGTCCTTGTTGTCGTCGGACGTGCACCATTTTTCCTTGAGGAACGCGGGCGCGGACATGCCGATCAGTGAGGAGCCGTCGCCCTTCTTGTCGTCCTCGAAGCCGATGAAGGTGCCGGGAGTCTTGACGTCCCAGTCCGCGGGCACGTCGAAGGCGGTGCCCCACTTGGGGTTCACCACGACCTTCCAGCCGGCGATCGTCGCCTTCTCCTCGCTGCCGCCGCGCGGGTTGTCGTCACCGCCGCTCGCACTCGGCGACGTGGAGGCCGACGTCGTGGGGGACTTGGACGGGTCCCCGCCCGCCTTGTCGTCCTTGCCGCCGCCCAGGACGAGAAAGCCGGTGACCCCGGCCGCGATCACGACGGCGGAGGCCGCGACGATCGCGGTTATCTTCGTCTTGTTGCCGCCGTCACCACCGCCGTTGCCCCCGGGAGCCTGAGGCGCGCCGAGGGGCTCCGCCGGCGTTCCCCAGGGCTGCTGCCCGTACGCGCCCGGCTGTTGGGGTCCCGGCTGCGGGTACCCGGTCTGCTGGTATCCGGGCTGCTGGTACGGATTCGGCTGCTGGTACCCCTGCTGCTGGTACGGGTTCTGGTCCTGCGGGTTCTGCTCGCCCCCGGGCGGCTGCTGTCCTGGCCACATGGGCAGTAACCTTAGTGCCGCCCGTGACATGTTTCAGTCACTGCGATTCGTCAGCCATGTATCGGTCAGGACTCGGACGGGGCCTTGAAGAGGCGGACCGTGGCCACGATTTTCCGCACCGTCGCGTCCGGTACCTCCTCAGACACCCCCTGGGCGCCGAAGAACTCCCACGACACGATGTCGCCGGAAGGGTCCTTGAAGGAGAAGAGGGTGGCCTTCCCGTCGGTGGCGCACTTTTTCGACTTCTTCACACCGGCCGAGGACGCGGTGGCCAGACTGCCCGTGATGCCGGAGTTCGTCGTGTACGACTCCACCGCACCGGACGTGACGAGCTTCTTGTCGGGCTGCGCGAAGGCGCCGTAGACCCACGTCGCCGCATCGGCGCGGGCGGCCTCCTCGGGGCTCTTCGCCCCGTTGTTGCGCTTGGTTCCGGCGCCCGCGAGCATCGAGTACTCCTTGGTGCCGTCCTTGTCCTCGTCGGTACCGCACCACTTCTCCTTGAGGAGAGCAGGGGCTCCGACCCCTACGAGGGGCGTGTCAGCGGGATCGTCGTTCGCGGAGACGTACGTGACCCAACTCGTCGACTTCAGGCCCCAGTCCGCGGGCACGTCGAAGGCGATGCCGCGCTGAGGATTCACCACGGCCTTCCAGCCGGCGACGGTGGGCTTCTCGGCGTCGCCGCCGGCCCGGGGGCCGCTCGCCGGACTCGACTGCCGGGACGGGGACTTGGTCGGCTCGGGATCGGTCCTGTCGTCCTTGCCACCGCCGAGCAGGACGGCTCCGGTCACTCCCGCGGCGATGACGACAGCGGCGGCCGTGACGATCGCGACGACCTTCGTCCTGCCGCCGCCGTCGCCGCCCGGCGGGGGAGGTGCCGCGGGTGTCGTGGGACCTGCGGTGGCCGTCGGCGCGTTCCACGGCCCCGGCGGCTGTTGATAAGGGTTGGGCTGCTGATATCCCGGCTGCTGGTAGGGATTCGGGTGTTCGCCGCCGTGCTGCTGCGGATTCTGCCCGCCCCCCGGCGGCTGCTCTCCTGGCCACATGAGGCGTAACGATACGGCGATCATTCGCGGACGCTGGTCAAGGATTACTACTGGCGGGTAACATGCTGGCATGAGCGCAGACCAGATGACGATCGGCGAGATGCTCGCCGCCACCGTGCCGATGGCCCGGACCCTGAACCTCGAGTTCGTGGAGACCACTCCGGAGAAGGCCGTGGTGGCGCTGCCGGACCAGGGCGACTTCCACAACCACGTCGGCGGACCGCACGCCGGAGCGATGTTCACGCTGGGGGAGTCGGCGAGCGGGGCGATCGTCCTCGCCGCGTTCGGGGGGCAGCTGTCTCGTGCCGTGCCGCTCGCGGTCAGCGCCGAGATCGCGTACAAGAAGCTCGCGATGGGTCCCGTCACGGCCACCGCGACGCTGGGCCGCCCCGCCGCCGAGGTCGTGGCCGAACTCGACGCCGGTCAGCGCCCCGAGTTCCCCGTCGACATCGCCATCCAGCGCGAGGACGGTGCCGTGACCGGCGAGATGAAGGTCGTCTGGACGCTGCGCCCGAACGGCTGAGCCGGGTAGCGCAGTACCGCTACCAAGGGCCCTGACCTGGGGGATTACCTCCGGTCGGGGCCCTTGGTCATACTGCGGGCGGGCGAGGGGGCGCCGTCGGTTGCCGGCATTCCGTCACTCCTTGAGCTTGAGCAGGATGCGGGCCAGCTCCTCCAGCTCGGCCGGGTCCAGTTTGTCCGTGAGGGCGGGAGCCAGAGCTTCGCGGCGGGCCTGGTCCGCGCGTTCGAAGAGGTCCCGGCCTTCCGGGGTGATGCTCACCTCGACGGACCGGGCGTCGATGGCGGACGGGGCGCGGGTGACGAGGCCTCGGGACTGCAGGGAGTCGATGACGCGGGAAACCTGGCTGCGGCTGATCGGCGCGCAGGAGCCCAGGTCGGTGGCCGACAGCGGGCCGCCCTGGTGGTAGAGCCAGAGCAGCACCTCGAACCAGGAGGCGGGCAGACGGAAGTCCTGTTCCAGTCGGGCGCTCGCACGTGAGGTCAGGTCGCTGCTCACCCCTACGAGGCGGTAGTACGCGTGGTCCTCGACCGCCAGTACCGCCTGCTTCAGCTTGATTTCCGTCACGAGGCGAGTCTACCCGTTTGCGTGCGTGCGCACACAACCATAGTATGTGTGTGTACACGCAATCATGGAGGCTCGTCATGAAGATCGCCCTGGTCACCGGCACGTCCACCGGCATCGGCCTGGAAACCGCCGTACTCGCCGCGAAGGCGGGCTACAAGGTCGTCGCGACCATGCGGAACACCGACAAGGCCGCAGTGCTGCGCGAGCGGCTGCCCGACGTCGACGTCCGCCAGCTCGACGTCACCGACCCGGAATCGGTCCGGGCCTGCGTCGACGGCGTGATCGCCGACCACGGTCGGCTGGACGCCCTGATCAACAACGCGGGGGCCGGCCACCTGGGCACCATCGAGCTGGAAAGCGTCGACGACGTCCGCGACGTGATGGAGGTCAACTTCTTCGGAGTCGTCCAGGTGACCAAGGCCGCGCTGCCGCACCTGCGGGCGGCCAAGGGGCGCCTGATCACGGTCACCAGCGTCGGAGGCGTGGTGGGCCAGCCCTTCAACGAGGCCTACTGCGCGGCCAAGTTCGCGGTCGAGGGCTGGATGGAGAGCCTCGCCCCGGTCGCCGGCAGGCTGGGTGTCGCGGTGAGCGTGATCGAGCCCGGCGCGGTGGCCACCGAGTTCGTCGCCAACGTGCACGCCGATCGGGACATCGAGGCCCTGGTCGCCGGAGCGGGCGACTACCAGCCGGTGCTCAACGGCTATCTGGCCCGCATCCAGCAGGCGTTCTCCACGGCGCAGCCGGCACGTGAGTGCGCGGAGGTCGTGGTGGACGCGCTGACCGCCACCGAGCCCGCGTTCCGCTATCAGAGCTCCGCTCAGGCGGCCGGATTCACCGGCGTCAAGCTCGCCGACGCCGACGGCTCGGCCGTACAGGCCGTCACCACGTCATGGCTGGGGGAGTGAGCGCGAAGGAGCTTCCGCCCGCCAAGGGGCCGACCGCACCTCACCGCCGTTCGGCCCCTCGCCTCGCTGCGCAAGCCGCACACCGACTTCCCCTTCGGCGCGCCCCACGTCCACGATGAGTGCCACGGTCCATCAGGAACAGCCGTGCGACCTGTGGGACGCCGCCACGCTTCGCTGACAGGTAGGCTTCCCGGCGTGCGCCCGGGTGGGGGCGCCCGCGGGAATTCAGCGGGCCAGGCCGTACGCGGAGCGGGTGGTGCACTCGATGGTCGCCCACGGAATGCTAGTGACGGGGGGGGCGGTCGGCCGGGGGT
>NZ_JBHVWZ010000024.1:62087-137491 GCF_042881985.1 Streptomyces sp. NPDC058246
CCGCCGCCCCCCCCCCCCCCCCCTGTGGGGCCCACGCCCACCCTCCCCGCGCGGGGCCCCGGGTGGCCCCCCCCCCCCCGGCGGCGCCGGCTCGGCGGCCGGGGGGGCGCCCGGGCCGGCCCCACGCCGGGAATGCACCGGCAATGCAGGTACGCGAAACGGGAGGAACCGGCGTTGCACGTCCAGGACTGGCTCGAGACGGTGCCCGCGGTCAGCATCTACGCGCTGGTGGGCCTGGTCATCGGCCTGGAAAGCCTGGGCATCCCGTTGCCGGGCGAGATCATCCTGGTCTCGGCGGCCCTGCTCTCCTC
Source organism: Streptomyces sp. NPDC058246 (assembly GCF_042881985.1). Taxonomy (NCBI): domain Bacteria; kingdom Bacillati; phylum Actinomycetota; class Actinomycetes; order Kitasatosporales; family Streptomycetaceae; genus Streptomyces; species Streptomyces sp. NPDC058246. Next base: position 62,399 of record NZ_JBHVWZ010000024.1, read on the forward strand.
GCAGCACTCGGGCATCAACCCGGTCGTCCTCGGGGCGTGCGCCAGCCTCGGTGCGATCGTGGGTGACTCCATCGGCTATGCCATCGGCCGCAGGGGCGGACGCCCTCTGCTGGCCTGGCTCGGCGCCAAGTTCCCCAGGCACTTCAGTGAAGGCCACGTCGCCACCGCCGAGCGCTCGTTCCAGAAGTGGGGCATGTGGGCGGTCTTCTTCGGCCGCTTCATCGCCCTGTTGCGGATCTTCGCGGGACCGCTCGCGGGTGTGCTGCGGATGCCGTACTGGAAGTTCCTGATCGCCAACGTGCTCGGCGGCGTCATCTGGGCCGGTGGCACGACCGCGGTCATCTACTACGTGGGTGTCGTCGCCGAGTCCTGGCTGAAGCGGTTCTCCTGGCTCGGGCTGGTGGCGGCGGTGCTCATCGGGCTCGCTTCGATGCTGGTCGTTCGCCGGAAGGCGAAGAAGGCCACGTCGGCGCACGAGACGGCGGAGCCTGAGCCCGTACCGGCGGCCGAGTAGTTTCCGCCGGTTCGCTCCACCGACTTCCGCGGGTTCGCTCCACCGACTTCCGCGGGTTCGCTCCACCGACTTCCGCGGGTTCGCTCCACCGACTTCCGCCGGTTCGCTCCACCGACTTCCGCCGGTTCGCTCCACCGACTTCCGCCGGTTCGCTCCGCCGACCACCGCGGGTCGTCCTGGCACCGCGCGCCGTTGGTGGCTGGTCGCGCCCCCGTGGTGAGCCGCATGACGTGACAGCCCCGCGCTCCTTAGAGGCGCACCCCTTGCAGGCGCACCCCTTACCCGGCGCTGTGCGCGTTCCGATGCGCCTTCGCCAGCTCCACGTACAACGTGCCGTTGAGCGAGATGCCCTTACGCTCCTCGTCGGTCAGTTGGCGCTTGACCTTGGCGGGGACTCCGGCGACGAGGGAGCCCGGCGGGACCTGCATCCCCTGCGGCACCAGGGCCTGCGCGGCCACCAGTGAACCGGCCCCGATCACGGCCCCGTTGAGCACGGTGGCGCCCATGCCGATCAGGCAGTCGTCCTCGACGGTGGCGCCGTGCACCACGGCGTTGTGCCCGATGGAGACCCGCTCACCGACGGAGATGGGGAATCCGGGGTCCACGTGAAGGCTGCAATTGTCCTGGACGTTGCTGTCGGCGCCGATGACGATCGGACCGCAGTCGGCGCGCAGCACCGCGCCGTACCAGACGCTCGCGCCCTCGTGCAGCGTGACCTCCCCGATGACCACGGACGTCGGCGCGGCGAACGCCTCGGGGTCCACCTGCGGATCCTTGCCGCCGATTCCCATGATCAGCGCCTGCTGCGTCGTCACCGTCTCACCATCTCGTCGTCCGGTCGTCGTTCGGTACACCGGCACCGTATGCCATCGCCGACCGCTCCGGTGGGGCGAAGATCACAGCCGTACGACCGTATCGGCGCACCGCGTGCTGAGTACCGTGAGCGGGTGCCCAAGCGCAAGAACACGTTCTCATCATGGCGGCGCCGCCTCGCGCAGCGCGCCGTCCACGCGGGCTGGGCCTGGGTGCAGCGCACGGGTGCCGTCACGGCCGAGCACCCCGGGCGGCTCCGCTTCGGCGCGATGGGAACAGGTACCAGACTGGCCTTCCCGCTCGGCACGGTCTTCGGCGAACCCTGGATCCACCTCGGCGACCACTGCATCGTCGGCGAGCAGGTCACCCTGACCGCCGGCCTGATGCCCGACCTCGACCTCGGCCCCGACCCGATCCTGCGGATCGGCGACGGCGTCGTGCTCGGCCGCGGCAGCCACGTCATCGCCGACACGACGGTCACCATCGGCAGCGACTGCTACTTCGGGCCGTACGTCTACGTCACTTCCACGAACCACTCGTACGACGATCCGCACGAGCCCATCGGCAAGCAGTGGCCGCGGATGGAACCGGTGGAGATCGGGCCCGGCTGCTGGATCGGGACCGGGGCGGTGATCCTGCCGGGGGCGCGGATCGGGCGGAACGTCGTGGTCGCGGCCGGTGCGGCGGTACGCGGCACGGTGCCCGACCACTCGGTCGTGGCGGGCGCACCGGCACGCGTCGTGCGGCGCTGGGACCCGGTGGACGGGTGGCAGCCGCCGCTGCGGACACCGGCGCCGGTGCCGATTCCCGACGGGGTGACGCCGGAGCAGTTGCTCGCCCTGTCGGGAATGGACGAGGAGACCGCGGCGCGCCTGGCGGAGTTGGACCTCGATGCCGAGGGTGCCTCCGGGGACGTACGCGCCGAGTCCTGAGGCCCTCCCGAGCTCAGCCCGTCGCCAGCAGTACCGTGCCGACCAGCGCCAGTCCCGCTCCCGCGGCCTGTACTCCGCGCAGGCGTTCGCTGAGGATGCCGCGCGCGGCCAGGGCCGTGACCACCGGATAGAGGGAGGCGAGGACGGCGGCGACGGTGACCGGGCCGTGCTGGGCGGCGACCGAGTACGTGCCGTTGGCCGCGACATCGGCGAGGCCGACGAAGGCGAGCGCGGGGAGGGAGCCCCAGGGGAAACCGCCCTCGGGGAGGGCGTCGGCGCCCCGCTTCACGGCGACGTACAGCGCGGCGCCACCGGTGACGACGTTGGTGACGCGCTGGACGAACAGGGCGACGAACAGTCCGGTGACCGACGACGACGCCTCCGCGATCAGCGCGAACACGGTGCCGAAGCCGAGCGCCGCGATCAGCGTGAGGAAGATCGCCTGCCGCTGCACGGGGGCGCCGCGCAGCTGCGGGCCGCCCGCGAGGACGACGCCCACCACGGCGATCGCGATCCCCGCGAGCTGGGTGAGGCCGGGGCGCTCTCCGAGGACCAGACCCACGGTGATGGGGACGGCCACGGCGAGCGAGCCGAGCGGGGAGACGACACCCATCGGGCCCAGGGCGAGCGCCTTGTAGAAGGACAGCAGCGCGATCGGACCCACCAGTCCCGCGGCGAACGCGAACCACAGCTGCGGTCCGGCCGCGCTCCAGCCGCCGGTGGCGACCACGATCGCGCCCAGCACCACCGCCGCGATCGACTGGGAGGCGACCACCACGGTCAGCGCGGGCGTACGTCGGGTCAGCAGTCCTCCGCCGAAGTCGGCCAGGCCCCACAGGAGGCTGGTGGCCAGGGCGAAGAGTGCTGTCACGGGGTGCCTCGCAGTACAGTTCGGTGAACGATCGGGTGCACCACACAATAGTTCACCTGATTGAACTCTGTCATCCAGAATATTGGACGGAATGTGTCGGATCTCGACCTGCTGACTCAGTCCCTGGCACGCAACGTGAAGCGCTGGCGCGGCGAGCGCGGTTTCACGTTGGACGCGCTCGCCGCTCGCGCCGGAGTCAGCCGCGGCATGCTCATCCAGATCGAACAGGCCAGGACCAACCCCAGCCTCGGCACCGTCGTCAAGATCGGCGACGCACTCGGCGTCAGCATCACCACCCTCCTCGACTACGAGCAGGGCCCCAAGGTCCGGATCGTCCCGGCCGAGCAGGCCGTACGGCTGTGGCACACCGACGCGGGCAGCTACAACCGCCTCCTCGCGGGCACCGAGGCGCCGGGGCCCCTGGAGATGTGGGACTGGCGGCTCATGCCGGGCGAGGGCAGCCCCTCCGACCCGCACCCCACCGGCACGGTCGAACTCGTCCACGTCATGGCGGGCGAGCTGACCCTCACGGTCGACGGCGTGGCGCACCGCGTCCCGACGGGTGCGAGCGCCTCCTTCGAGGCCAACACCCCGCACACGTACGGCAATGACGGCGACGTGCCGGTCGAAATGGTCATGGCGGTGTCCGTCCCGCTCGTCCACTGAGACACCGGGCGGGTCGCAGTGGCACGGCTGTTAGCGTGCGGTCATGCGCGCACCCATCGGACACTTCGACCACGCCACGGCCGCCCCCGACTGCCTCGACGAGCTCACCCGCCCGGTCGCCGACGCCGTGCGCGACTGGCGGGGCAGCATCCCCGCAGACCAGATCGTCTACGTCGACACGGACCCGGAGTGGGCCGACACCGCGACCTTCGTCGAGCACTACGGCCGGGAGCTGCTCGACCAGTCCGCCAACTGCGTGGTCGTCGCGGGCAAGCGCGGCGGCGAGACCACGCTCGCCGCGTGTGTCGTCCTCTCCACCACCCGCGTCGACGTGAACGGCGTCGTGCGTCGCGGGCTCGGCGCCCGCAAGGCCTCGTTCGCACCGATGGACATGGCGACCGGCGAGACCGGCATGGAGTACGGCGGCATCACACCGATCGGACTCCCGGGCGACTGGGCCGTGTTGGTCGACTCGGCCGTCGTCGAGCTGCCGTACGTCCTGGTGGGCAGTGGCCGACGGCGCGGGAAGCTCCTGGTACCGGGAAAGGCGTTCGCGGAACTGCCGAACGCTGTGGTGTTGGAAGGGCTGGGCCTCGCCTGACTTCGGCCGCGGTGGCGGGGGGGCGGGGGGTGTGCAGGCAGGGAGGGGCGGCTGTGCGTGGCCGCAAGGGGGTGCGCCGTGAATGCGTGCCGAGGCGGTCGTCTGTGCGTGGCTGCCGGGAGGGTTCGTTGTACGTGCGTGCCACGCGTGGCCTCCGTGAAAGTGCGCTGTGTGCGTCCCGGTGCCGGTCACGTGGGGGTCCCGGCGCCGGTCAGGCCGCCGTGTGATGGGCCAGTGCCAGATGCGGGTCGGTCTCGCCCGGCGCCGGTGCCGGATCCGCGTGGACCAGGGCCGCGGTGAGCTTCGGTACGGCGTGCAGCAGGGCGTGTTCGGCCTCGACCGCGATGCGGTGGGCCTGGCGCACGCTCACCTCGCCGTCGACCACGACCGCCACCTCGGCCCGCAGCCGATGCCCGATCCACCGCAGCCGCAGCTCGCCCACGTCACGCACCCCCGTGACCTCCCGCAGTGCCCGCTCGGCCCGGTCCACCAACTCCGGTTCGACGGCGTCCATCACGCGCCGGAAGACCTCGCGGGCGGCATCGCGCAGCACCAGCACGATCGCCGCCGTGATCGCCAACCCCACCAGCGGGTCGGCGAGTTGCCACCCGAGCGCCGCGCCGCCCGCGCCCACCAGCACGGCCAGTGACGTGAACCCGTCCGTACGGGCGTGCAGTCCGTCCGCGACCAGCGCGGCGGAGCCGATCTCGCGGCCGACGCGGATGCGGTGCCGGGCGACCCACTCGTTGCCGAGGAAGCCGATGAACGCGGCCACCGCGACGACCGGGAGGTGCCGCACCGGGCGCGGGTCGAGCAGTCGGTCGACCGCCGTCCAGGCCGCGAAGGTCCCGGACGCGGCGATGGTCAGCACGATCACGATGCCGGCGAGGTCCTCCGCCCTTCCGTAGCCATAGGTGAAGCGCCGCGTCGCCGCGCGGCGGCCCAGTACGAAGGCGATCCCGAGCGGCACGGCCGTCAGCGCGTCGGCGGCGTTGTGCACGGTGTCGCCGAGCAGCGCGACCGATCCCGACAGCACGACAACGACCGCCTGTGCCAGGGCTGTTGCGCCGAGGACGGCCAACGAGACCCAGAGTGCCCGCATGCCCCGGGCCGACGACTCCAGCGCGGAGTCGAGTTTGTCGGCGGTTTCGTGCGAGTGGGGAGTGAGGAGGTGGCGCAGGCGACTCGCGAGACCGGAGTGCGGGCGGGCGTGCGGGTGGTTGTGCCCGTGGGGCTGGTGGGGCTGGTGGGGCCGGTGGGTGCGGTCGCGCCCGTCCGGTTCCTCGACTTCGTCGTGACGAAGGTCGTGATGAAGGTCGTGGTGAAGCTCGTGGTGAAGGTATCCGTGTTCGTGGCGATGCTCGCCGTGGTGGTGCGGGTCTTCGTGGCCGTGCGGGGCGTGGCGGGGCCCAGCGTCGTACGCGGGATCCTGGCCGTGCCGGCGACCGTCCGCGCTGCCCTGGCCGTGCTCATGGTGGTGGTCGCTCACGTGGGGCCCCTTCCGATGCGCGGGAGTGGACGTGTCGGCGTCCATGGAGCCATTATGTGCGTATGAGCGCACGCATGCACCTATCACCTGCGCATGATGCGCACCCGCGTAGCCCCGGCGAGGAACAGTTCGCGCTCGCTGCCGAACTCCTCGCCCTCTTGGGCGACCGCACCCGCCTCGCGCTGCTGCACACCCTGACCGGCGGCGAGGCCGATGTCACCACGCTCACGGAGGCATGCGGTGCCGCGCGCCCGGCGGTCAGCCAGCATCTGGCGCGGCTGCGTCTCGCCGGGCTCGTGAACACCAGGAAGGAGGGGCGCCGGGTGATCTACGCACTCGGCGACGGCCATCTGCGCCGGGTGGTCGACGAGGCGCTGAGCCTGGCCGACCACCGCATCACGGACCGGCCCGCGCACGACTGAAAAGGGTGAACGTGTGTTCGCGGGCGTATCGGGCCACGCTCCTCGCGGGACCTGGCGGGGAGCGTGCGCGGCTTGGCCTCGGACGGGGTGGGGGCGTGTGCGGCTTGGCCTCGGACGGGGTGGGAGCGTGCGCCGCTGCCGCTGCCGCTGCCGCTGCCGCTGCCGCTGCCGCACGTCGCTGTCGCGCGTCGCGCAAACCGCTTGCCGTGATCGTCAGGCCGTCATGAGGATGGGGCCATGCCGACCCTCACCGCATCCGACGGGACCGAACTCGCCTATCACGTAAGGGGCCAGGGTGAGCCGCTGCTCTGCCTCCCCGGTGGGCCGATGCGTGCCTCCGCCTACCTCGGCGATCTCGGCGGACTGGCGCGGCACCGCCGGCTGGTCATGCTCGACCTGCGCGGCACCGGCGACTCCGGTATCCCGGCCGACCCGGCGACGTACCGCTGCGACCGGCAGATCGGTGACGTCGAGGCGCTCCGGGCGCATCTCGGGCTGGAGCAGGTCGACCTGCTCGCCCACTCGGCGGGCGCCGATCTCGCCCTCCTCTACGCGGCCCGGCACCCCCAGCGCATCCGCACCCTCACGCTGATCACCGGCCGCGCGCGGGCCCTCGGCATCGACTTCACCGAGGAGCACCGCAGGGAGGCGGCCGCCCTGCGCAAGACCGAGCCGTGGTTCGAGAGCGCGCACGAGGCCTACGAACGGGTCTGGGCCGGTACCGCGAGCGACCCGGACTGGGACGCCATCGCCCCGTTCTTCTACGGCCGTTGGGACGCCGCTGCCCGCGCGCACGCCGCGACCGACGTCGAACAGACCAACGAGGAGGCCGCGGAGCGGTACGCGGCCCCCGATGCCTTCCGCCCCGACGAAGCCCGTGCGGCTGTCGCCGCCTGGGACGCGCGGGTGCTGCTCCTCGTGGGCGCGCTGGACAGCGGGCCGCTGCCACGTGTCGCCGCGGCCATCGCGGAGCTGTTCCCCCGGGCCGAGGTGACCGTTCAGCCGGACACCGGCCATTTCCCCTGGGTCGACGATCCGGACGGCTTCAGTGAGACCGTCGCCGCCTTCCTCGACCGGCGGAAGTGACGGCGACCGGCGACCGGCGGCCTGCTCAGGCGAGCCGCAGGTCGACCCACTCGGCGGTCTCGCCCGGCAGCACATAGCGCTCGATCTCGGCGAACCCGTGCTTGAACGCGAACCGCAGTCCGTCCTCATTCGCTGCCAGCACGACGGTCTCGATCACCCCGGCGCCCAGCTCACGCGCCTGATCGAGGCCGCGTACGTACAACTCCTCGCCGAACCCCTGACCACGGTGTTCGGCGAGCACGCGCGCGATCACCGTGGCCGTGGCGGTGTCGTCCGTGGGTGGACGCACTGTCGTGCACCCCACCAGGACGTCGCCGAGATAGGCGACCTCCAGGAGGTTCCGCCGGACGCGTTCGCGCACGTCGTCGAGCGACATGGCGGCGGGCGGGACGATCACGTTGTGGACATGCTGCCAGTCCTTGAGACGGGCTTCGTCGTCCGGCTGTTCTATACGGAGGGTAGGCACGGTGAGCAGGAAACCCGTGGGGCTCACGGGACGTCAACCGCTTTTGCCCACAGGCCGACGGCAGGTCGGCTCAGCCGAGCCGTGGGATCTCGATGGCCGGGCAGCGGTCCATCACCATGTCGAGCCCGGCGGCCCGCGTCCGGTCGTACGCGGCTTCGTCGATGACGTCCAGCTGGAACCAGACGGCCTTGGCACCGACGGCGGCGGCTTCGTCGGCGATGGGTCCGGCGAGGTCGCTGTTGACGAACACGTCGACGACATCGACGTCGAAGGGGATGTCCGCGAGCGTGGCGTAGCCCTTCTCCCCGTGGACGGTCTCGGCCTTCGGGTGCACGGGCACGATGCGCTTGCCGTAGCGCTGAAGGACGTCGGCGACTCCGTATGCCGCACGGCGCTGGTTCGAGGAGAGGCCGACGACGGCCCAGGTGTCGCCGAGTTCCGTGAGGATCTTGCGGATCGTTGCCGGGTCGCCGTACACGGTCGGCCTCCTTGGAGTCTCTGTCGGTGCTGTCCGTCCAGCGGGGCAACAGCGCGGGGCGGGCGGCCATTCCCGGGGTGAGATCCGTGCGCCCGAGGCGGGCCTGGTCCCGTCCACGGGACGCCCGGCAGAGACAGCGGCGCGGCCGCACGCAACGGCGTGGTCCCCACTCACTGCCGGCGCGCCTGTTCTCCGGGAGTGCGTCGCGCTGTGCGGCGGTGTGCTCGGTCATCCGGGACGCGGGTCAGTGGATGTCGGCTTCCTCCGGGACGATCACCTCGTCGACCATCCGCTGGATCTGCTCGGCCGGCAGAGCCACCGCCATCGCCCAGTAGTAGATGGCGAGGCTGAACGCCGCCACGACGGCCATGTCCCACCAGAGGGGGAACCAGGGGTGCTTGAGCGGCCCGAAGTCGCTGGCGTAGACGATGAGGCCCATGCCGATCAGGTAGACGGGCAGCCACTGCGCCGCCCGCAGATCGAGCTGCGGCGTGATCGGGTTCATGTTGAAGACCCGGTTGGCGACGAGGATGACGTAGCCGATGAGAATCGCGACGCCCAGCTTCCAGTCGGTGGCCCAACCGGACCAGAGGATCAGGAAGTTGGCGACGACGAAGGCCAGCGGCGACATCCAGGAACCGCCGGGCAGGCGGTAGGGCCGGTCGGCGTTCGGCAGACGGTTGCGGAAGACGCCGAAGGACAGCGGCGCACCGGCGTACATCAGCACGCTGGCGCTCGTGATCAGCCCCACCAGCGACTGCCAGCTCGGGAACGGAAGGAAGCAGACGCAGCCGGTCACGAAGGCGGCGATGAGACCCGGCCAGGGCACTCCGCTCCGGGTGGTCTTCTCGAAGACCGACGGCACATAGCCGTTGCGGCTGAGTCCGTAGGAGACCCGAGAGGACCCGGTGATGTAGATCAGGCCCGTACCGGCGGGGGAGACCACCGCGTCGAGATAGAGGACCGCGGCCAGCCAGCCCAGGCTGAGGAGCGTGGCGAGTTGGGCGAACGGCCCGGTGAGGGTGTTGAACGCGGCGGTGGTCCAGGTTCCTTGGACCTGTGAGGCGGGAAGCGCGGCGAGGAAGACGACTTGCAGCAGGATGTAGATGATCGCGCCGACCACGATGGAGCCGATCACCGCGCGCGGGATGTCGCGTTTCGGGTTCGAACTCTCCCCGGCGAGCTGATCGGCCTGTTCGAAGCCCAGCAACGCGAAGATGATCCCGCTTGTGGACACCGCGGCCAGGATGCCCTTCGCGCCGTACGGGTTGAACCCGTCCGCGGCGGTGAAGTTGCTCCCGTGGAACTGGATGATGGCGAACACGAAGATCGTCAGCAGCGGGACGCCGACCTTCCACCACGTCGCCGCGCTGTTGGTCCGTGCCAGCAGCCGGATGCTGAGGAAGTTGATGGCGGTGACGACCGCCATCAGTCCGACCGCGACGGCGATCCCGGACGCGGTCAGAATGTCCTGGCCGCCCTTGATCTCCAGCCAGCCTCTCGCCCACGAGTAGTGCTGGCCGTACGTGATCATCGCCAGCACCTCGATCGGTGCCACCGTGGCCGCCTGGAGCCAGGAGAACCATCCGAACGAGGCTCCCGCGGCTCCGCCGAACGCGTAGTGCGGGAACCGGGCCGTACCACCGGAGACCGGATACATCCCGCCGAGCTCCGCGTGCACCAGCGCCAGGATCAGGATCGCGACGCTGCCGATGACCCACGAGATGATCGCGGCGGGCCCGGCCACTCCCAGCGCCTTCTGCGCGCCGAACAGCCAGCCGGATCCGATGATCGACCCCTCGGATGCCCAGATCAGACCCACGAAGCCGACCTCGCGCCTCAGGCCGGGCCGGCCGTCGCGCGTGTCGGGTGCCGCTTCGGATACGCCCATGACCCACACCCCTTCACTCAAGGTGAGGCGCATCTTCACTCAAGGTGAGGCGCGTCACAAATCGTATCTCTTCGCCCGTCGTCCGTCACTCCGTGCATCAGCCCGCCGGGCCCGGCGGGCTGATGCACGGAGTGACGTGGGGAAGTGTGGGCGGTGCGCGGTGTCTGTCGTGTCAGTTGCCGTGCAGCGCGGTGCGCAGCGTGCCGACGGTCATCGTGATCGCGGCCTCGGCAGCCTGGGTCTCGCGCAGGGCGTCGAGCATCACGAAGTCGTGGATGATGCCTTGGTGGCGAACGGCGGTGACGGGGACTCCGGCCTGGCGGAGTTTGTTGGCGTAGGCCTCGCCCTCGTCGCGCAGGACGTCGGCCTCGCCGGTGATGACGAGGGCCGGGGGGAGTCCGGTGAGCTGGTCGGTGGTGGCGCGCAGCGGGGAGGCGGTGATCTGCTCGCGGTCGGTCTCGTCGGTCGTGTACTGGTCCCAGAACCACTGCATGCCGTCGCGGCGCAGGTAGTAGCCGGTGGCGAACTGGTGGTAGGAGGCGGTGTCGAAGTTCGCGTCGGTGACGGGGTAGAACAGCACCTGCTGGACCAAGGGCACGTCGCCGCGTTCCTTGGCCATCAGAGTGAGGGCGGCGGTCATGTTGCCGCCGACCGAGTCGCCGGCCACGGCCAGGCGGGAGCCGTCCAGATTCTTGGATGTGCCCTGCTCGACGACCCACTGGGCGACCGTGTAGTTCTGCTCGATGGCGACGGGGTAGCGGGCTTCGGGTGAGAGGTCGTATTCGGGGAACACGACGGCGGCGTTGGCGCCGACGGCGAGTTCGCGTACCAGGCGGTCGTGGGTGTGGGCGTTCCCGAAGACCCAGCCCGCGCCGTGGATGTAGAGGATGACCGGCAGGGTCCCTTCCGCTCCGGCGGGCTTGACGATGCGGGCTCGGACACTGCCGGTGGGGCCGCCGGGGACGGTGATCCACTCCTCGTCGACGGCGGGCTTCTCGATGTCGCCGGACTGCAACTCGTCGAGTGCCTTGCGGCCCTCGGCGGGCGGCAGGTCGAAGAGGTAGGGCGGGTTGGCGGTGGCCTCCGTGAACGCGGCTGCCGCGGGCTCCAGGACCGGCTGGACGGCGTCTGACATGTGGCTCTCCTTGGTACTTGTGGTCCGCCGGTCTCCTCGGCGAGCTGACGCGACTCCTGGATCGGGCAAGGAGATCTGCGGGGTCGGCGACAACCACGCCAAGAACGTGCGGACAGTGGGAATCCACCGGGACACGAGGATGATCGGGCTCGAAACGGCCCGAGGGTGGAACAGTCGCGGGCCACAGGGGTCCGGGCCTGTACGTCACATACGTCACATACGTCACACGGAAAAGCCCGCCTGGAATTGGGTTCGGTTCAGCGGGGCCGCGGTCATCGCGTTTCCCCGATTGTCTCCCGGCCGCCACCGGCCTCGCAAAGGGAACTCCGGTGAGGTCCAGGCGCGTCACTGTCGGTCGCCGACCGGCCGCCGCCCGATTGCGCCGAGGTGGCACCGAGGCTGCCGGAGTATCCGCGGCGGAGACCGCCGGGGACCTCGGACGTCCGACCGAGACAGCCAGGGTCCGTAGTGGTCGAGGCCCCCGCAGATCGCCGGGAACCGCGGCGGTCGAGGTCGTCGTTTGGGCTGAGAACCGTGGCAGTCGAGGTCGTCGCAGACCGCTGGGGACTGCAGCTGTCGAGGTCGTCGCCGACCCCCGAGGTCGTCCGACGGGGGCCACCTGAATCACGTACGCATGTCCGGAATGGGTCCCACCTCCCTGCGCCCGGCCTCCGGCCCGCCTACGCTCACCCCGTGCTCCGTATCATCGACGCCCGAACGGGCGAGCCCACCGACGCCGCCCGCGCCCGACGCAGCCCCGTCCGCGTGCACGCACGCGCGTCCAAGTACGACACCACGGGTCTGCGGGTGCTCCTCGTCGCCGACGTCCTGGTACGGGCCCTGGAACTGGGCGGAACACCCGTCTGGCCGACCTTGAGCGGTACAGCGGACCAGGCGGACCTCCGGGCGGGCGCCGCGGCGCTCGGCATCCGGCCGTTCGAGGACCACCACGACACCGCGACCGGCCCGGGCGAGCCGCGGACCATCCACGTACTCGGCCCGGACGCCAAGGAGGACGACACGAGGAGCGGCGCGGCGGCAAGCGGCGTGCGCGTCGAGGTGGCGCCCGTCGAAGAACCGGGCGGCACCGGTCCCGCGGATCCCACCGTCCTGCGGCTCGCCCTGCTCACCCACCGCAGGGACGAGCCCGTGCGGCTCGACGCGGCCACCCTGGCGGGCGCCGACGAGACGCTCACGCGCTGGCGCGCCGCGGTCGCCGGCTGGGCGACCCGGCCGTCCCGGCCCGTCCCCGACGACGTCCGCCAACGGCTCCGCGACGCCTGGGAGGACGACTTGGACGTCCCCGCGGTGCTGAGCGTGCTGCGCTGGGTGGAGACGTCCGACGTTCCGGAGGGCGCACGCTTCGAGACGTACGCCTACGCGGACCGTCTCCTGGGGCTCGAACTCACCCGGCAGATCGGGGCGTCGCTGTGACGGCGCGCCACGGCGCCGGACCGCTGCGCAGACTCGTCGTCCTGCGGCACGCCAAGTCCGCCTGGCCCGAGGGAGTGTCCGACCACGAGCGGCCGCTCGCGCCACGCGGCCGCCGCGACGCCCCGGCGGCCGGGCGCGCCCTCGCCGAGGCCGACTGCCTGCCGGACCTCGCGCTGTGCTCCACCGCCGTACGCGCCCGCCAGACCTGGGAACTGGCCGCGGAGCAGTGGGGCACCCCGCCCCCCGTACGGCTCGACGAGCGGCTGTACGCGGCGGACGTACCGGAGTTGCTGGCGGCCGTGCGCGAAGCCCCGGACCAGGTGGGGACGTTGCTGCTGATCGGGCACAACCCGGGCCTCGAGGAGCTGGTCCTCGATCTGGCCGGGGACGGCCTCGACGACGCGCTGGACCACGTACGGACCAAGTTTCCGACCTCGGCCGTCGCGGTCCTCGCCTGGCACGGCAGCAGCTGGCGGGAACTCGCCCCCGGCACGGCCCTGTTGACGGACGTGGCGGTGCCGAGGGGCAAGAAGGGCTGAGCGTCAGCCGACGTGCACCCGGGGCCTGCGCTCCGGCTCGGGCTCGGCGCGGCGGAGCACCTCGCGGGTGACCGGCGCGACCTCGCCGTCGCCGAAGACGAGGAAGCGCACGAGGTGGCTGAGCGGGTTGCCCTCGGTCCAGTTGAAGTAGGCGTTCGGAACCCGGCCGGTGCGGTCGCGCAGCTGCATGAGGACGGCGGCGATCGTGTTCGGCACGGTCGCGCCCTCCACTCGCAGCCTGCGCACGCCGTGTTTCTCGTCGCCGTGCACCGCCAGGTCGGCCGTGAAGTCCGAGGAGTCCGTCACGAAGACCTCCAGGAACAGCACCGGGCGGCCGTCGGGGATGTGGGTGTGCTCGCGCTGGTTGTACTCCTTGGCGCGGTACTCCCGGCGGCTGTGCTCCTGCGGCTCGTTCGCGATCAGTTGCAGGGGGCCGCTCGCCGCGGCCTCGTCGATGAACCGCGCCGCCGCCTCGTCGAAGGTGACGTCCGCGGCGCGCAGTTCGAAGGCGCGGCGCACCCGCGACGCGAAGGAGGTGATCAGGATCGCGAGGATGAAGATCAGCGCGATCTTGATGCCGTCCGGCCGCTCGATCACATTGGTGACCAGGGTGTATCCGAAGACCGCGGTGATCGCGCCGAAGCCGATCGCGGCGGCCCGCCGGCCCCGCTTGTGCACGGCGACCGTCGAGGCGAACGACGCGGAGAGCATCAGGACCAGCACGCCGGTCGCGTACGCGCCGCTCTGGTCGTCGACGTTCGCGTTGAACCACAGGGTGATGAACACCGCGGCCGCCATGAAGACCAGGACCAGCGGACGCACGGCGCGGGTCCACTCCGGGGCCATGCCGTAGCGCGGCAGATAGCGCGGTACGAGATTGAGGAGCCCGGCGAGCGCGGACGCGCCCGCGAACCAGAGGATGGCGATGGTCGAGATGTCGTAGACCGTGCCGAAGGCCTCGCCCAGGTGCTGGTGCGCGAGATACGCGAGGGCCCGTCCGTTCGCCGCGCCACCGGTCTTGAACTCGTCCTGAGGGATCAGGATCGTCGTCGCCAGGCTGGACAGCAGCAGGAATCCGCTCATGATCACGGCAGCCGTGGTGAGCAGCTTGCGAGTGTCGCGGATGCGGCCCGTCGGCTTCGCGTGCGTGTCCGTCGGCTCGCCCTTGACCTGCGGCATCACCGCCACGCCCGTCTCGAAGCCGGACATGCCGAGCGCCAGCTTGGGGAAGACGAGGAGCGCCACGGCGATCATCGCGAGCGGCGAGGAGTGCTCGGCCGTCATCGCGTCCGTCCAGTTGCCGATCCTGACCGGGTGGCTCAGCACCTCCCAGGCGGCGACGGCCAGCACGACGACATTAAGTGTGAGATACGTCGCCACCAGCGCCACGGCGATGCCGATGGCCTCCTTGAAGCCCTTCAAGAAGACGGCACCGAGGGCGGCGACCAGGACGAGGGTGATCCAGGTGTTGGCGTGCTGCATCCAGTGCGGAGCGAAAGGATTCTCCACGACGTGCGCGGCAGCGTCGGCGCCCGACAGCGTGATGGTGATCATGAAGTCGGTGGCGGCGAATCCGAGCAGCACGAGTACGAAGATCTTCCCCGCCCACCAGGGCAGCAGCCGCTCCAGCATCGCGATCGAGCCCTCGCCGTGCGGGCTCTCGTGCGCGACGCGACGGTAGACCGGCAGCGCGCCGAGCAGGGTCAGCGCGATCAGCACCAGGGTGGCGAGCGGGGACAGCAGGCCGGCCGCGAGTGCGGCGATACCCGGCTGGTAGCCGAGGGTGGAGAAGTAGTCGACGCCGGTCAGACACATCACCCGCCACCACTTGTGGCCCTGGTGCTCGGCGTCCGGGGTGGCGTGCGGGCCCGGGTGACGGGCCGACCGCTCGCTCAAGCCCTCCAGGAGCCAGGCCCGCCAGCGGGGCGTGGCAGCGGAGGGCCCCGGTTCGTCGGGTTCGGAGGCGTCCTTACTCTCCACCTGGGTGCCGGTCATGCTGCGATCTCCCTGCGATCGGTCGGGCCCCACGGGGCCGATGGTCCGGCCTGGGGCGGTCTGGCCTGGGGCCTTTGGGCAACGAGGAGCGAGTATCCACCACCGCGCCGCCCGCCCCGCTGCCGGGGCAGCCGTACGGCGAACCGGCGTGCTCCACGCGCGCGTGCGGCGCGTACGTGTCGGGCGGGGGCTCTACGTGCGTGCGGCGCGTACGTGTCGGGCGGGGGCTCTACGTGCGTGGGGTGCGCGCGTATGGGGCTTGGGCCGGCCGCTGGCTCCACGCGCGCGTGCAGCACATACGCTGGCGTGATGCAGGACGAGTACCGCACAGTGGCCCGCGCGGGTGTGCACGAGACCGAGGTCAACCGCTCCCGTTTTCTGTGCGCCCTCGCCCCGGCCGCCACCGAGCGGGAGGCCCAGGACTTCATCGCCGGCGTCCGCAAGGAGCACGCGGACGCCACGCACAACTGCTATGCGTACGTCATCGGCGCCGGAGCCGGCGTCCAGAAGGCGAGCGACGACGGCGAACCGGGCGGCACCGCGGGCGTCCCCATGCTCCAGATGCTGCTGCGGCGCGATATGCGCTACGTGGTCGCCGTCGTCACCCGCTACTACGGCGGGGTCAAACTGGGCGCGGGCGGACTTATCAGGGCGTACGGCGGGTCGGTGGGCGAGGCGCTCGACGCCCTCGGCACGATCACGCGCAAGCGTTTCCGTCTGGCCACGGTGACGGTGGACCACCAGCGCGCGGGCAAGGTGCAGAACGACCTGCGGTCCACTGGACGTGAGGTGCGTGACGTGCGTTACGGCGAGACGGTCACGATCGAGATCGGGCTGCCGGACGCCGACGTGGAGGCCTTCCGGGCGTGGCTCGCGGACGCGACCGCGGGGACGGCGGGGTTCGAACTCGGGGGAGAGGCCTACGGGGACGCGTGAGCGGCGGCGCCCTGTGACGGCACGCACCACCGCAGGGCTCAGCGGCGCGACACGACGCCTGCCGCGAGCGGTGGCGTCACCGTGAGCCGTGGCATCACGTGGGACACGCGCGCGTGGTGCGCGCCCGGCGCGGTGTGCCGAGGGTCGATACGGGAGTAGCCGCCCGTGATGTCCGACCCGCCCGTTAGTCTCGGGGATCATGAGGCTTCTGCACACTTCCGACTGGCATCTCGGCCGGGCGTTCCACCGGGTGAACATGCTCGGCGCCCAGGCCGAGTTCATCGGCCATCTCGTCACGACCGCGCGCGAGCGCGAGGTGGACGCGGTGGTCGTGTCGGGGGATGTGTACGACCGGGCGGTGCCGCCGCTGGCCGCCGTCGAGCTCTTCGACGACGCCCTGCACCGGCTGGCCGACCTCGGCGTGCCCACGGTGATGATCTCCGGGAACCACGACTCGGCGCGCCGGCTGGGTGTCGGCGCCGGCCTCATCGGGCGCGCCGGCATCCATCTGCGTACCGAGGCATCGGCGTGCGGCACCCCGGTGGTGCTCACCGACGCCCACGGCGACGTGGCCTTCTACGGCCTGCCGTACCTCGAACCGGCCCTGGTGAAGGACGAGTTCGGGGTGCAGAAGGCGGGACACGAGACCGTGCTCGCGGCCGCCATGGACCGGGTTCGTGCCGACCTCGCCACGCGAGCGCCGGGCACACGTTCCGTGGTACTCGCCCACGCCTTCGTCACCGGCGGCGAGGTCAGCGACAGCGAGCGGGACATCACCGTCGGTGGAGTCGCCTCCGTGCCCGCGGGGGTCTTCGACGGCGTCGACTACACCGCGCTCGGGCACCTGCACGGCAGCCAGACCATCACCGAGCGCGTGCGCTACTCCGGCTCCCCGCTGCCGTACTCCTTCTCGGAGGCCGACCACCGCAAGACCATGTGGCTGGTGGACCTGGGCCCCGACGGAGCCGTGAGTGCCGAGCGGATCGACTGTCCGGTCCCCCGCGCGCTCGCCCGCGTCCGGGGACACCTGGACGACCTGCTCGCCGATCCCGGGCTGGAGCGCCACGAAGAGGCCTGGGTCGAGGCCACCCTCACCGACCCGGTGCGCCCGGCCGACCCCATGGCGCGGCTGACCGAGCGCTTCCCGCACACGCTCAGCCTCGCCTTCGACCCGGAGCGGGCCCCCGAGGACCCGGACGTCTCCTATGCCCGGCGCCTGGCGGGCCGCAGCGAACAGCAGATCGCGGAGGACTTCGTGGCCCATGTGCGAGGCGCGGGCCCCGACGCCCATGAGCAGGCCGTGCTGCGGGACGCGTTCGACGCCGTCCGCGCCGACGAGGCGGTCCGGGAGGTCGCCCGGTGAAGCGACGACCGCCGATCACGGTGATGTCCTGTGGACAGGACTCCCCGAAGGCTCGACACCCGCTGGACTTCGAGGGGGCCCGATGAGGCTGCACCGCCTGGACATCACCGCGTTCGGGCCGTTCGGTGGTGCCCAGAAGGTCGACTTCGACGAGCTGTCGGCCGCCGGGCTCTTCCTGCTGCACGGCCCGACGGGCGCGGGCAAGACCTCCGTCCTGGACGCCGTCTGCTATGCGTTGTACGGAGCCGTGCCCGGCGCCCGCCAGAGCGGCCAGGGAATCGGCCTGCGCAGCGATCACGCGGCACCCGCCACCCGGACCGAGATCCGCCTCGAACTCACCGTCGCGGGACGCCGGTTGGAGATCACCCGGCAGCCGCCCTGGGAGCGCCCGAAGAAGCGTGGCAGCGGGACGACGACCGAGAAGGCACAGAGCTGGCTGCGTGAGTACGACGCGTCGGCGGCGGCCTGGAAGGACCTCAGCCGCTCGCACCAGGAGATCGGCGAGGAGGTCACCCAGCTGCTCGGCATGAGCCGTGAGCAGTTCTGCCAGGTCGTGCTGTTGCCCCAGGGCGACTTCGCGCGCTTCCTGCGGGCCGACGCCGAGGCCCGCGGCAAGCTGCTCGGCCGCCTCTTCGACACCCATCGCTTCGCCGAGGTCGAAAAGCGCCTCGCCGAGCGGCGGCGCGCGGCCGAGGCCGAAGTGCGCGCCGGGGACGCCGCGTTGCTGGCCGACGCGCACCGGATGCAGCAGGAGGCCCGGGGCGCCGTCGAGGTCCCGATGCCCGACCTGACGCCCGGCGACCCGGGCCTCGCCGAGTCCGTCCTCACCTGGGCCGCCGTCGCTCGCAGCACGGCCCGCGAACGGCTCACGATCGCCCACTGCGCCCGGATGGCCGCGGAGTCCGCGCAGGCCGCGGCGGACCGCGTACTCGACGACGTACGGGAAGTGGCCCGCCTGCAACGCCGGTTCGCGGAGGCGCGGGAGCGTGCCGCGCGCCTGGAGGAGCGGGCTGAGGCCCATGGGGAGGCCCAGGCGCGGATGGAGCGGGGCCGCAAGGCCGAGGCGGTGGCCCCCGCGCTCGACCTGCGGGATGCCGCGGAGGCCGAGCACCGGCGCGCGGCCGCCGAGGAGGCACACGCGCGTGCCGCCCTGCCGGAGACCTTCGCCGACGCCGGCGCACCCGGACTCGCGGCGGCGGCGCGCAAGGCGGCCGAGGAGCTCGGCGGCCTGGAGTCGGCCCGCCGCGCCGAACGCCGACTGGCGGAACTCGCCCTGGAGCGGGCCGACCTGGACCGCCAGGAGCGTGCCGACGAGGACATCCTCCAGGAGGCCGAGAGCTGGCTGGCCGGCTGGGAGGCGACCCGCACCGGGATCGAGGCACGGATCGAGTCCGCGCAGGAGGCCGCGACGCGCGCCGAGCAGCTCGCCGTCCAGCGCGAACCGGCGCTCAAGCGGCTGAACGCGGCTCGTCAGCGCGACCAGCTCGCCCGGGACACCGACGACGCCCGGACGCGGGCGCTCGCCTCGCGTGAACGCGCCACGGAGGCGCGCGACCACTGGCTCGACCTGAAGGAACAGCGCCTCCAGGGCATCGCCGCCGAACTCGCCGCGGGCCTCGTCGACGGCGAGCCCTGCGCCGTCTGCGGCGCCACCGCACACCCGGCGCCCGCACGGAAGATCGCCGGACATGTCGACCGGGAGGCGGAGGAGCGGGCCCTCGTCGCGTATCAGCGCGCCGAGGAGGTGCGCACCGAGGCCGAGCGGCGGCTCGGCGTCGTACGCGAGGCGCTGGCGGCCGCGACCGCCGAGGCGGGTGACACGCCCACGGAACAACTCGTAGCGCAGACGCAGGAGTGGGAGCGGCAGCACACCGAGGCCCGCACCGTCGCCTCCGGGCTGCACGCGGCGCGTGAGGCGCGGGAGCACGCCGAGCGCGAGCACGAGCGGCGGCTGGCCGCCCAACAGGAAGCGTCCCGCCACGTCGCGTCCCGCGCCTCGCTCCGCGATGCGCTGGATCGCGAAAGAGCTGGTCTGGAAGGGGAGTTGACGCAGGCGCGGGGCGCCGCCGACAGCGTAGCCGCGCGGGCCGCACAGCTCGAGCGGCGGGTCGCCCAGCTCACCGAGGCCGCGGACGCCGTCCGTGACGCCCAGGACACCGCGCAACGCCTCAAGGACGCCGACGCGCGACTCGCCGACGCGGCCTTCCGCGCCGGGTTCGACACGCCGCAGGCGGCGGCCGCCGCACTGCTCGACGACGCGGCCCACCGGGAGCTCCAACGGCGGCTCGACGCCTGGCAGTCGGAGGAGGCCGCGGTACGCGCGGTGCTCGCCGAGACCGACACGACAGCCGCGGCCCAGCAGCCTCCCGCCGACCTGCCGGCCGCCGAACGCGCCGCCGAGTCCGCCGACCACCGCCTGCGCACCGCGGCCTCCGCGCAGGACGCGGCCGCGCGGCGCTGCGCCGAACTCGACGGCCTCTCCGCGCGCGCGGCCAGAGGCGTACGCCGTCTTGCGCCGCTGCGCGAGGAGTACGACCGCGTGGCCCGCCTCGCCGGACTCGCGGCGGGCACTTCTGCGGACAACGAACGCAAGATGCGCCTGGAGTCGTACGTCCTCGCCGCGCGCCTTGAGCAGGTGGCCGCCGCCGCGACCGTGCGCCTGCAGCGCATGTCCTCGGGGCGCTACACCCTCGTGCACTCCGCCGACCGTTCTGGCCGTGGCCGCAGTGGCCTCGGACTGCATGTGGTCGACGCGTGGACCGGCCGGGAGCGCGACACGGCGACGCTCTCCGGTGGCGAGACGTTCTTCGCCTCCCTCGCGCTGGCGCTCGGCCTCGCGGACGTCGTCACGGACGAGGCGGGCGGCGTGCGGCTCGACACGCTTTTCATCGACGAGGGCTTCGGCAGCCTCGACGACCAGACCCTCGACGAGGTCCTCGACGTCCTCGACTCACTGCGGGAGCGCGACCGCAGCGTCGGCATCGTCAGCCATGTCGCGGACCTGCGCCGGCGCATCCACGCCCAGCTGGAGGTGGTGAAGGGGCGGACGGGGTCGGTCGTACGGCAGCGGGGCTCGGACGGCTCGTGATCCTTCGCTGCCCGCCGGTTCGTTGCGGACAGCCGGGATGGATTTGTCACCTGTCATTCCGTCCGTTTCCTTGATCTAAGCCTCCAGCGGGAGCCCGGCACGGTGGCGGACAACCACCATGCCCAGGAAGGTTTGGCTCCTCGTAGACCCTGCGTGTGCTCTCCTGCCAGGGTTCGGTGCATGGCACACATCAGTCGCGCCGGAGCCGTCAGTGTCGAGTACAGCCACTTCCCGGTAGGTGAGCTGTGGGAAACGGGATTCGAGCGCAGGGAGGACAAGGCAGAGTTCCAGACAGAGGAACCAGTCGTCGTTGTATGAACGGCCCGGCCGGTGGCGCCGTAGCGCCCATCGAGGTCTTTGGCCGGCAGGCTGAGCCGGGGGAGCCCTTCATCGATCTCGACCCGGCCCGCACCTACCGGGTGCAGGTGTGGGCGCAGGGCCGGGCCGATGCCCGCGAACGGCTCGACTCCGCGGCGCGGAGCGACGAACGGGACAGCTTCGACGTGCTCGAGAGCTACGTGATCGTGTTCGTCCCCTCGGGCACACAGGAGCCGCCGCAACCCGCCCGGGTGCAGAGTCGACGGGACCGCCTTGCCCGTCAGCACGGAAAGCCGCCACTGAACATGCGTTGACGTGCACAGCGGAGAGGGGGAGCAGCGTTGCGCCGGATCCCCCTCTCCACCGGCGCTACCGGCAGATGCCGGTTACTTCACGTAGATTCCGTACACGTTGCCGTGCAGGATCCGGTCACTGCCGTACCAGGTGCCCAGCTCACGGCCCGCCTGCTCGTTCACCGTGCCCGGCACATAGCGGACGGAGAAGTTGCCGTCGCCCAGGCCGGCGCCTTCCTTAGTGGATGCGAAGGGGAATTGGATTCTTATGGGAGTCAGGCCGCCCAGCCGATGCCGCAGACGGCTTTCCCACCGTCCCAAGCGACTGAACTGCCGCCCGAGACGATGGTCACGCAGCGGACCGGCCCACTCCACACGCGGCACGTCAGAGCCCGTTCGTCCCGATTCAGTGGCCCAGCGGGCGCCGCGGCAGCGGTGACGAGTAGACGACGCTCGTGGTCACCGAGCCCAGGGCGCCGATCCTGCCCGACACCTCTTCCAGATGGCTCATCGAGCGCGCCGCGACCTTGATGACGAAGCAGTCGTCCCCCGTGACGTGGTGCGCCTCCAGGATCTCCGGCGTCGCCTCGACGAGGTCGTGGAACGGCTTGTAGTGGCCGTTGGGGTACCTGAGCCGGACGAACGCCAGAATCGGCAGCCCCAGGCTCTCCGGATCGACGACGGCCGCGTACCCCTGGATGACGCCCGCCTCCTCCAGTCGGCGCACCCGCTCGGTGACCGCGCTCGCGGACATGGAGACGGCCCGGGCCAGCTCGGCGAAGCTGGACCGGCCTTCGCGCTGGAGGACATCGAGGATGCGCCAGTCGGTGGCGTCCGGGGAATACGCGGTCATGTGTGATGGATACCAGGGAAATCCCCGGCCGATCAAGAGTGATGCCGGGGATCGTCACTTCAGACGTGGGATCACTCGACGTAGATTTCTGGCCAGGAAGTCCCGAGCGGCCGGTGCGGAATGAAGCATCGGGGGTGTCGGAGGCGGCACCCGGTGCGCGCCCAGCGGCACCGGAGCGCGGGACCCGGGAGGGAAGGCCAGACCATGACTCTGACCGCAGACACCGCAGATACCGCCGACACGGCAGCTACCGCAGGCACGGCAGCTACCGCAGACAGCGCAGCTACCGCAGATATCGCCACCACCGCCGACACTGCAGACACCACTGCCACCACTGTGACCGGCACCGAGGCCAGCACCGCGATCATGACGAACCCCGTTCTGCGCGTCGCTCCGGCGTCCCCGGCCGCGGCCGCCGCCTACTTCGGCGCGAGCCTCGCCTTCCACGCCGATGTGTCGGACGTCGCCGCCGCCCTCGCCGCCGACGGCGAGCCGGGCTTCGTCGTCCTCGACTCCCGCTCCACCGAGTCATGGGACCAGGGGCACATCCCCGGCGCGATCCACCTGCCCACCGCGCTCATCCCCGAGCAGGCCGAACGGCTCCTCGACATGTCGGTGCCCGTCGTCACGTACTGCTGGGGCCCGGGCTGCAACGGAGCGACCCGCGCCGCGCTCGCCCTCGCGGAACTCGGCTTCCAGGTCAAGGAGATGCTCGGCGGCTTCGAGTACTGGGCGCGCGAGGGCTTCGAGTTCGAGACCTGGGAGGGCCGCGAGCGGCGCGACGCGGACTCTCTGACGGCGCCGGTCGGCGCGGACGACTGCGGCTGCTGACCCCGCCGTTCGGGCGTCCCCATGCGGATGGAGGGCGCGTATCGGGCAGGGGAGGGGACACCGAATCCGCCGCGGATCGACGCCGTGTAGCTTCTGCGCATGGCCAGATACGCGGACCCAGGTGTGGTCGAGTGGGTGGAGTCGGGCGGCGGGCCGCTCATAGCGATTCCGGAGGTCGTCCTGCCGTTCTGGTCGGGGGCAGACGGCGACGACATGTCCTCCGACTACGACCGGGCCTGTGAAGTGGACGGGTTCATCGGCCTGGTGCCCGTGGGCGACACCCGGGCCCTGGTCCTCGGGGACGAGCCAGCCTCGACCGCCTACCTCCCCGAGCACGGCACGTTCGTACGGTGGTGCGCCGCCGAGTCCGAGGACGAACTGCTCTCCGGCGTCCCGGCGGCACTCGAAGCGGCCGTGTGGGAGCCGGAGGTGCAGTGGAACGTGCCGGGTCCCGTGGTTCTCTTCGACGCGGCCTGGCCGGGGCCGGCTTCGGCGCGCACCGACCACGTGAGGGTCGCCCTGCAGCCGGGGCGGTACGCGGTGCGCGCCGCCTACGTCGAGCCGGGGCCGGAGACCTGGCTCGGACTGGTCCAGCTGCGCCGACTCACTTAATAAGCCGCAGGCCGGCACCCACGAGGGGCAGCGCCTGTGAGCAGAGTGCCTCGACCCCCGGTGGCCGGGGCGCCGGCTCGTGCCATGAGCCCGAGCGTCCCGACCGCCGTGACCGGACGTCAGAGCTGGGACAACTCGTCCACCAGATCGTCCAGGCCCAGCGAACCCTGGGACAGCGCCGCCATGTGCCAGGTCTTCAGGTCGAAGGCGTCACCGTGCCGCCGCTTCGCGTTCTCGCGGCCCAGCAGCCAGGCACGCTCGCCCAGCTTGTAGCCGATGGCCTGGCCGGGGATGGTGAGGTAGCGGGTCAGCTCGCTCTCCACGAAATCGGCCGGACGGCTGCTGTGGCCGCCGAAGAACTCCTGCGCCAGCTCGGGGGTCCACCGCTCGCCCGGGTGGAACGGCGAGTCGGCCGGGATCTCCAGTTCCAGGTGCATGCCGATGTCGACGATGACGCGGGCGGCGCGCATCATCTGCGCGTCGAGGTAGCCGAGCCGCTGCTCCGCGTCCGTCAGAAAGCCCAGCTCATCCATCAGGCGCTCCGCGTACAGCGCCCAGCCCTCGCAGTTGGCGCTGACCCGGCCGACGGTGGCCTGGTAGCGGGAGAGGTCGTCGACGATGTACACCCACTGCGCGAGCTGGAGGTGATGGCCGGGGACGCCCTCGTGGTACCAGGTCGACACGAGGTCGTACACGGGGAAGCGGGTCTGTCCCATCGTGGGCAGCCAGGTACGGCCGGGCCGCGAGAAGTCCGCCGACGGCGCGGTGTAGTACGGGGCCGCGGCGCCGCCGGGCGGCGCGATGCGCGACTCCACCTTCCTTACCGGCTCGGCGAGTTCGAAGTGGGTGCCGTCCAGCGCCTCGATCGCCTCGTCCATCACCTCCTGGAGCCAGGCCTGTACCTCGTCGACGCCCTCGATGTGCCTGCCGTGCTCGTCGAGGTGCGCGAGCGCCACCCATGGCGTCGCGGCGCCCGGCAGGATCTTCTCGGCCTCCTTCTTCATCTCGGCCAGCAGTCGGTGGTACTCGGCCCAGCCGTACGCGTACGCCTCGTCGAGGTCGAGATCAGTCCCGTTGAAGTAACGCGCCAGACGCGCGTAGCGCTCCCGGCCCACCGTGTCGGGCGCGCCCTCGATCGTGGGCGCGTACACGTCGCGCATCCAGTCGCGCAGCGCGACGAGGGACTCGGTGGCGGCGCGGGCGGCCGCGTCGAGCTCGGCGCGCAGCGCGTCGGGGCCCGCCGACGCGAAGTCCTCGAACCAGCCGAGGCCCTGCCCGTCGGTGTCCGACCACTCGGTGAGCTGCTCGATGAAGGTCGCGGTCGGGCGCGGCCCCGCGTACAGCTTGCGCTCCAGACCGAGGGCGAGGGAGACGCGGTACCCCTCCAGGGCGGCCGGCACCGCGCGCAGCCGCTCGGCGACCGCCGCCCAGTCCTCGTCCGTCTCGGTCGGTGTGAGGGTGAAGACCTGCCGCACCCCGTGCGCCGCGGTATGCAGGTTGCCGACCGAGCGCAGGCCCTCACCGGCTTCGTGGACGGCGAGTTCGGCGGTGAGACGCTCGCGGAGCAGCCGGGCGCAGCGGCGCTCGATGTCACGGTCCGCGCCGGGCTGCCGCTCCGCCTCCGCCAGCCGCGCGAGCGTCGCCCGCGCCAGCTCCGCGACGGCTTCCTGGCCGGCGGGCGAGGTGTCGGGGAGCCTGCTGGAACTCTCCTTCACACCGAGGTAGGTACCGAGGACCGGGTCGAGGGCGACGAGGTCGTCGACATAGGCGTCGGCGACCTCGCGGGGCAGCGGGCTCTTCGTCTCTGACATGCGGACATCCTCATACGGGGACGCCGTCGGCGTCACCCCGATGGGGCAGGCCTCGCGGTCGTATCAGCCTGATTTCGCCGAGGGCTTGTCCGTGGGTGGCTTGGCCGCGTGGGGGTCCCGCTGGGGTGGCAGCAGAGGCCCGCAGTCCCACTGCTGGAAGATCAACCGCGTCTCGACCCGTGCCACTTCGCGCTGCGAGGTGAACTCGTCGATCACCAGTCGCTGGAGATCTGCCATGTCCGCCACCGCGACGTGCACCAGGTAGTCGTCGGGTCCGGTGAGATGGAAGACGGAACGGGACTCCGGCAGCGCCCGGATACGCTCCACGAAGGGGCCCACCAACTCCCGCCGATGCGGCCTGACCTGCACCGACAGCAACGCCTCCAGCCCTCGTCCCAGCTTCGCCGGGTCCAGCCGCAGCTGATGGCCGAGAATCACTCCCGCCCTGCGCAGCCTCGTCACCCGGTCCAGGCAGGTCGAAGGCGCGACGCCGACCAGCGCGGCGAGGTCGCGGTACGTCGTCCGTGCGTCGTTCTGCAACAGCCGCAGCAGATGGAGATCCACCGGATCCAGTACGACAGAATCGGCCATGGCGCGAACGTAACACGGGGTGCGGCGTCCGGACCCCGGCCGGTGTTCAGGCTTCCGCGCATGGACTCCGCCGTGTACGACACATACGACGCATACCACCCCGGGTACGACGCTCAGGACGGCCCGAACAGAACCGGCCACGTCTTCGCCGCGCCCACGGCACGGGCGCTCGCCACCGAGGCCGTGCACGCCGGGCGGGAGGATCTCGCCGCCCTCGGCCTGCATGCGGCACCCATAGATCTGTCCACCACTTATCCCTCGTACGACAGCCGGGGTGAGGCCGCCCGGATCGACGCTTTCGCTGCCGACGGCGCCGAGCCGGAGGGGCCGCCCGTCTACGGGCGGCTCGGCAATCCCACCGTCGCGCGCTTCGAGACCGCCCTCGCGCGCCTCGAAGGCACCGAGAGTGCGGTCGCCTTCGCGAGCGGCATGGCCGCGCTGAGCGCCGTCCTGCTGGTACGGAACGCGATGGGCCTGCGCCATGTCGTCGCCGTACGCCCGCTGTACGGATGCAGCGACCATCTGCTCACGGCCGGGCTGCTCGGCTCGGAGGTCACCTGGGTCGACCCGGCGGGCATCGCGGACGCGCTGCGGCCCGACACCGGCCTGGTGATGGTCGAGTCCCCGGCCAACCCGACGCTCGCCGAACTCGATCTGCGCGCCGTCGCGCACGCCTGCGGTTCCGTCCCGCTGCTCGCCGACAACACCTTCGCCACACCCGTGCTGCAACGCCCCGCCGAACAGGGCGCGCGCCTGATCCTGCACAGTGCGACCAAATACCTGGGCGGCCACGGCGATGTGATGGCCGGAGTGGTGGCCTGCGACGAGGAGTTCGCCCGCCGGCTGCGCCAGGTGCGCTTCGCGACGGGTGGTGTCCTGCATCCGCTGGCCGGTTATCTGCTGCTGCGCGGCCTGTCGACCTTGCCCGTACGGGTCCGGGCCGCGTCCTCGAACGCCGCCGAACTGGCCCGTCGCCTCGCCGCCGATCCGCGCGTCGCCCGTGTGCACTATCCACGTATCGGCGGTGCCATGATCGCGTTCGAGGTGCACGGGGACCCGCACGACGTCATCGCCGCCGTCCGCCTCATCACTCCCGCCGTGAGCCTCGGCAGCGTCGACACGCTCATCCAGCACCCCGCCTCCATCAGCCACCGCATCGTGCCTGCCGAGGACCGCCACGACGCGGGGGTCAGCGACCGACTGCTGCGGCTGTCGGTGGGGCTGGAGGACGTGGAGGACCTGTGGGCCGACCTGGAGGGGGCGTTGGGCGGGGCAAGGGGCCCTGCCACCGGGCACGGCCCCTGTCCCCCTCCCGTTCTCTAGTCCCGCACGACCCGCTCCCCGCGCTGCCCCTCGTCGTACGGCAGCCGCGACGGCACCGGCGTCGCGTCCAGGCGGGCGGTGATGACCAGGGTGCCCTCCTCGATCTGGTAGTCGAGGGGGAGGCCGAGGCCACGCATGGCCGCGACCATGCCGGTGTTGGAGGCCTGCGTGACGGCGTACACGCTCTCGCAACTCGCCTCGACGGCCATCGTCACGAGGCGTCCGAGCAGTTCGCTGCCGACGCCGCGTCGCTGCCACTCGTCCTCGACGAGGAGCGCGATCTCCGTCTCGTCGCCGTCCCACAGCAGGTGGCCGAGTCCGACGATGCGTCCGGACGCCGTCTGCACCGCGAGCGTGCGTCCGAAGCGAGGGCTGAGCAGGTGGTTGAGGTAGCGGTCCGCGTCACCGACCGGGCCGTGGTAGCGCATGCTCAGGGTGCGCGACGAGCAGCGCTCGTGCATCGCCTTGGCTGCCTCGACGTCGGAGACGTCGGCGCGCCGCACGGTGATGGCATTGCCCTGCGGCAACGTCAGCATGTCCTGGCTGCGCGGGATCCGCGGACCGAGCCGCGCGTCCAGCTCCACCAGTGCCCGCGCCCGCGCGAACTCGGTCGGCGTGAACGGCAGATACGGCCGCTCCACCGTGATCACCCCGCCCTCGGGCGCCCGCAGCCGCATCACCGTGCCTTCGAGTACCCCCTCCACGGGAGCGCTCTCCTCCGCCCGCCCCGAACCCGGGGACTTGGCGGGCAGCGAGCGGATGGTGCAACGGCCGAGCAACTGGCGCAGCGCGAGCGGAAGTTCGGCCGCGTCCAGGGCGGTACGGGTGGCCAGGCCGAGCACCCGGGTCGGCGCGTCCACCAGGTCGTGGGCGTCGGCCCGTTCGATCCAGGTCCCGGTGCCGCCCGCCTGCGACACCGCGCGGGTGACCTCGGAGGCCGCCAGCTCGGCGGGAGCGCGCAGCAGGAACTCGTCCACCGTGCCTTCCGCCAGCGGGTGCGTCTGCAGGCTCAGGATGTCGACCTGCCGCTGCGCCAGCGCCGTGCACAGCGCGGCCAGCGAGCCCGGCGCGTCCTTCACCGTGGTGCGCATCCGCCACAGCACGGTCTCCCCGGAGGCGGCCTCCGGTGTCGCGGCGGATTCCTCGGACGGCCCGGCCTCTCGCCCGGCTGCGGGCGGCCTGCCGTCGGTATCGCCCGTCGGCGGCGCGTGACCGTGCTGGCGTGCCCACCATGTGTGGAACCCGGCCGTGGCGACCAGCGCCATCGCCGAGGTCAGCAGCAGGGCGGGCCCGTCCGGTCCGTGCCCGATCAGGTTGGCGACGGCGTCGGCGACCGCGACGGCCGTGAACAGCGCGGCGAGTTCGACGATATCCCGCCGCCAGTGGTGGACGGGGCGACCGTGCCGCGCACGCGTCACATCAGACATGTCTGGAGTCATGCAACCACTGTGGAGGAAGGGTGTTGCGTGATCACGAACGCTTTGTGACTGATCGGTTAAGTGTCGTTCTGCCCTTTTTGTAGTTCTTTTTACGGGTCTTTTGCTCGGGTCCGACGGGTGGGCTTACGCCCCTGGTCAGGCGGCGATAGGCGGCGGAGCCTCGAGCCCGCGCGCCGGTGGTCCGCTCGACGCGTCCGTCGAGAGACCGGCCCCCGTGGCCACCGGGTGGATGGTCCTCGAACCCCGTGGGCGTCGGGGCCCGCGAGGTCTCAAGTCCCAGGCGCCGTACGCCCGCTGCGGATTCCAGCGCGGAGGGTCGGGTGTAGGCCACGGCCTGCAAAGATCGCGTCATGGAAAAACCGTAGAGGCGACCACTGACAATCGGCTCTGACCTGCGGGAACTCGCGTATGGGCCGGTCTCGACGGACGGCGGACGGGCCGCGCACCGGGGGATGACTCCGGTGCGCGGCCCAGCGGTTCGAGGGTACGGGAGCCGGAGGGTGCCACGGCCCGCCGCGCCCCGGCTGCACCGCACCGCGCGCTGCCACTCCCGCGCCGCGCCCCGGCTGCACCGCACCGCGCGCTGCCGCTCCCGCGCCGCGCCCTGTCGGCGCCGTGCCGCGTGCTGCCGCCTCCGCGCCTCGCGGCTACTGCCCCACGCGCCCCGGCTGGAGCACCTGTGTGAACAGCACGCTCCCGTCCTGCTCGCGCAGCCGGACCGTCAGCTCACCGCTGTCCCCGTCGATGTCGACCTCGCCGAAGAACTGGTAGCCGCCGGCGGGCGAGACGTTCGAGGCGGTCGGCGCCTTCACGAACACCCGCTCCGGACCGAAGGTGTCGTCCAGCGTGTTCGCCGGGAAGGCACCGGCGTTGAGCGGGCCCGAGACGAACTCCCAGAACGGCTCGAAGTCGGTGAAGGCGGCCCGCGACGGCTGGTAGTGCTGGGCCGAGGTGTGGTGCACGTCGGCGGTCAGCCAGACGGTGCCGGTGATCTTCCGGTGCTTGATGAACCGCAGCAGCTCGGCGATCTGCAGCTCGCGGCCGAGCGGCGCGCCCGGGTCGCCCTGCGCCACGGCCTCGATGTTCGGCTTGCCCTCGGTCGTGTCGGGCACGACCAGGCCGAGCGGCATGTCCGCGGCGATCACCTTCCACACCGCACGCGATCGCGACAGCTCCCGCTTGAGCCACTCCAGCTGCTCGGCGCCGAGGATGCCCTGCGGGTCGGTGGTCTGGTTGTCGGGCGAGTTGGCGTTGCGGTACGTCCGCATGTCGAGGACGAAGACGTCCAGGAGCGGGCCGTGGCGCATGACCCGGTACACGCGGCCTTCCTTGTCGCCCGGCCGCAGGGTCGAGATCGGGAAGTACTCGCTGAACGCGCGACGGGCCCGGGAGGCCAGCACGTCGACGCTCTTCTCCGTGTACCGCGTGTCCGTCGCCGCGATCACCTCGCCCGGGTACCAGTTGTTGCGCACCTCGTGGTCGTCCCACTGGATGATCGACGGCACCTGGGCGTTGAAGCGCTTGAGGTTCTCGTCCAGCAGGTTGTAGCGGAAGTTGCCGCGGAACTCGGCCAGCGTCTCGGCGACCTTGGACTTCTCCTCTGTCGTGATGTTCCGCCAGGTGCTGCCGTCGGGGAGCGCCGCGGTCGCCGCGATCGGCCCGTCGGCGTAGATGTTGTCGCCGCTGCACAGGAAGAAGTCCGGGTCGAGCCCGGCCATGGCGTCGTAGATCCGGTAACCGCCGATGTCCGGGTTGATGCCCCAGCCCTGCCCCGCCAGGTCGCCCGACCACAGGAAACGCACCCCGCCGCGCCGCCCGGCCGGGGTCGTACGGAACGTGCCGGTCACCGGTTCGCCGGTGCGCCTGGCGTCGTCGGGGTCGGCGAGCAGCACGCGGTAGTGGATCTGCTCCCCGGAAGGCAGCCCGCGCAGTCGTGTCGTCCCCGTGAAGTCCGTGTCCGCGTCGAGCAGCGGACCGTGCCACCTGTGCGGGTTGCGGAACGACTCGGTCGCGGACGTCTCGACGATCATCCGGGCCGGACGGTCGGACCGGACCCACACCAGACCCGAGTCGGCCGTCACGTCTCCGGCCTGGACGCCCCACCCCGCCCTCGGCCGCCCGGACAGGGCGAGGGCGGGCGCCGCGCCGAGGGCGGTGGGCAGGGCCAGCGCCGCGGACGCGGCGAGGGAACCGCGCAGAACGCTGCGCCGACCGGGGAAGGGGCTCTGCGGACGGTGTGACATGAATGCGCCTCCGGGACGGATTCGGCCAGTGTGCAGTGCCACAACTACTGGTGCGCCGCAGCGCACACGGAAACCACAAGTGAACAACTGACCCCGGCGGCAAGGGAACCGGTGTGCGACCGATGTGCGATCGCGCGGCGGATCAACGGCGCGGGCGGCTCCGCTGGGGCGCGCCCCGCACCTTGCGGGGCGGCTCAGCCCTCGACCGCCTCCGCCATCAGTCGTACGCCGTCGCGGATCCGTCCGGGTGACAGGTGCGCGTACCCCAGCACCAGCCGTACGCCGTCCTCGGCGGCCTTCCCGTAGTGCGCCAGCGGACGCACGGCCACGCCGGCCGCGGTGGCCCGTCCCAGGAACCGGTCGAGCGGCCCGTACCGCTCGGGCAGTGCGGCGATGGCATGGAGACCCGCGGCGATTCCGGACACCTCCGTGCCGGGAAAGTGCTCGTCCAGGGCGGATACGAGGGCGTCGCGCCGCTCCCGGTAGGCGCGCTGGCAGCGGCGCAGCTGCCGGTCGTAGTCGCCCCGTTCCACGAAGCGGGCCAGCAGCGCCTGGTCGACGACCGGGTTCCCGAGATCCATGGTGCGTTTGCGCTCGACGACCTCTTCGGAGAGGGACGCGGGGACGAGCAGCCAGCCGAGCCGCAGCCCCGGTGCGAGGGATTTGCTGACCGATCCCGTGTAGGCGACGTGTTCGGGGTCGAGGCCTTGCAGGGCGCCCACCGGGGCACGGTCGTAGCGGAAGTCCCCGTCGTAGTCGTCCTCGATCACCAGTCCGTCCACCGCGCGCGCCCAGTCCAGGAGTTCCGCGCGCCGCCGCGCGGAGTACGCGATCCCGGACGGGAACTGGTGGGCGGGCGTCGTCACCACCGCACGTACGCCCGACGCCTCCAGCGGCCCGGTGGCCAGCCCTTCCTCGTCCAGGGGCAGCGGTACGGTGCCGACGCCGGCCGAGGCGTACAGCGCGCCGTGCTCCGGACTCCCCGGATCCTCGACCCCGACACCGCGCACTCCGCGCGCCCGGAGCACGAATCCGAGCAGTGTCATCGCCTGCGCGACTCCGGAGACCACGACGATCCGCTCCGGGGCCGCGACCACGCCCCGGCGCCGGGCGAGCATCTCGGCGAGGGCGGTACGCAAGCGGGGCAGCCCCCTCGGGTCCGGGTAGCCCAGTGCGTGGTGCGGCAGTTCGGCCAGCACCCCGCGCTGCGCCGCCGCCCACGCGGCGCGCGGAAACAGTGCCAGGTCCGGCACCCCGGGAAGGAAGTCGGCCCGCGCACCGGCAGGCCGTGGGGCGAGATCACGCGCGCGTGGGTCGGCCGCCCGGGCCGCGCCGCCGACCCAGGTCCCGGCACCCCGGCCGCTGCGCAGATAGCCCTCGGCCGTCAACTGCTCGTACGCCTCGGTGACCAGCCCCCGCGACACGCCCAGATCGGCGGCGAGCTCACGGCTGGACGGCAGCCGGGTGCCAGGAGCGAGCCGGCCCGAGCGGACCGCCTCGCGCAGCGCGGCCCGCAGGGAGCGGCCACGCGCGCGTGCCGGAGCCGAAGCGGCGGGTACGAGCAGTTCCCAGGCGGCGGCCCAAGAAGAGGGTGCCGACGATTCTGATGACAGGCCGCTCGAATTGGTCCCCGATGACGTCATGGAAGTGGACCTTAAACCGGGCCACGTCCCCGCATAGCGTCGCCGGCATGAACGCCACCACCACGCGGGGATCGCTGCTCGCCGCCCTCGCCTGTGTCCTCGTCGGAGGCTCCTTCACCGCCAACAGCGTCCTGGGCCACTACCCGTACGCGGGCGGCCAGTTCCTGCGCTACGGCCTGGCCTGTCTCCTGCTCCTGCCGTTGGTCGGGCGGGGCGGCGCGGCCCCGCTGCGGCGGCTCGCGGCGCGCCAGTGGGGCCGCCTCGCACTGCTCGCGGCCGTCGGCATGGTGGGCTTCAACCTCGCCGTCATCGCCGCCGAACGCACGGCGGAACCGGCGGTTCCGGGAGTCTTCGTGGGCTGTGCCCCTGTGGTCGTGGCCGTTGTCTTACCCCTTCAGGAGGGCCGTCGGCCGCAACGCCGCGTCCTGTACGGGGCGTTGCTCGTCGCGCTGGGCGCCTTCTCCGTCCAGGGGTGGGGTCGTACGGACGCGGCGGGGATCGCTTACTCCGTGGGCGCGCTGGCGGGTGAGGTCGGCTTCGCCGTGCTGGCCGTGCCTGTCCTGCGCCCCCTCGGGCCACGGCTGTTGTCGGCCACCGTCTGCGGGATCGCCGCTGCCGAGTCGGCCGCCGCCGGGGTGCTCACCGGCGGCGGGGCCTGGCTCCGGATGCCGGACTCCACCGAGGCCGCCGCGCTGCTGTGGCAGGCGGCGGTCGTCACGGTCGTCGGCTTCGTGTGCTGGTACATGGGCATGCAGCGCATCGGCGCGGAGCGCGCCACGCTCTTCTCCGGCCTCATCCCCGTCGCCGCCGCCGGCACCGCCCCGCTCGTCGGAACGGGTGCGTACGGTGTCGCACAGGCCGCCGGGAGCGCCCTGGTCGGCGCGGGAGTCGCCCTCGGATCCGGCGCGTTGGGGCTCGTGGGGCGCCGCTCAGCGGCTGCCGTCGAGGATGACGCGGGCGACGAGCGCCGGATCGTCGTTCATCGGGACGTGCCCGCAGCCGGGCAGCCGCACCAGTCGCGCGCGGGGAATGATGTGCTTGGCGCGGATCCCCTGACGGCGCACCAGGAGCCGGTCACGGGTGCCCCAGGCCACGGTGACGGGCAGCCCCGGGATGTCGTCCGTGAACTGGACCGAGGTGCCCGCCTGGAGAGTCTCGGTGAATCCCTCGGCGTGGGCCAGCGCAAGGGTCTCGGCGACCACGGCCTCGGGTGAACGGCGGCCGGGGCGGGCGTAGATGGTGCTCGTCAGCACCGTCCGTCCGGCCGCCGTGCGCGACAGCCGCTCGACCACCGGGAGCGGCATCCGGCGCGCAGCCTGCCGCATGGCGATGAGCACTCCGAAGGCGTACCGCCGCTCGACGGGTGACCAGAATCCGGCGGGCGAGAGCGCCGTGACCGACCGTACGAGCTTCTCGCGGCCGAGCTCCAGGGCCAGCAGCCCGCCCAGGGAGTTGCCCGCCACATGCGGCCGTTCGACCTCCAGCGCCTCGCACAGTGCGCCGAGCGCGGGCGCCACGGTCGACAGGTCGTGCCTCAACCCGTCGGGCAGCGCCGGTGACGCACCGAACCCGGGGAGGTCGACGGCGATGACGTCGCGCTCCGCGGCCAGGATGTGGATGACCGGGTCCCACGCCTGCCGGTGGTGACCGATGCCGTGCAGCAGGAGCAGCGGTTCCCCGGTGCCCACGCGCGCGTAGGACATCGTCACGGTCCTGGGGCCGCGCGGAGAGGGGAGGCTGAAGGAGACCGTGGCGGACATGGGGCTGCTCCTCGTGTGGGACAGGCTGACGGACCGGCTCGTAGACAGCTTGTCAGCAACCGCTACCGACGGGTAGCCCTCGACCGGAACGAACCCGCGCGAGTCGCGTGCGCCTGCTGTCGAGAGGCAGGCGCACGCTCCGACGAGCACGAGGGCCCCGTGCCGACGAGAACCCCTGTACGCATTCCGACGAGCACCACGCCCGCCTGCCTCCCATTGAAGGACGCACGCACGCGTGGCCGGCCCTCAACACGCCCTGCGCACTCGCCCGGTGAACTCCGGTGCCCGAACTGCTGGAACATGTCGACCACAACACCGACTCCGCCTGGACACGGTGTGCCGTGTCGGGGTGGGATGGAGCGGTGGCAATCGACACCGCGACCGATGTCTTCGAAGAACACCGGCCCGTCCTGATGGGCGTCGCCTACCGGATGCTGGGCCGGGTGGCCGACGCGGAGGACGTCGTCCAGGACGCATGGCTGCGCTGGTCCGGCGTCGACCGGAGCAAGGTGCGTGAACCCCGGGGCTACCTGGTCCGCGTCACCACCCGCCTCGCCATCGACCGACTGCGCCAGGTGCAGTCGCGCAACGA
The DNA here is from genome assembly GCF_042881985.1 of Streptomyces sp. NPDC058246. Lineage (NCBI taxonomy): Bacteria > Bacillati > Actinomycetota > Actinomycetes > Kitasatosporales > Streptomycetaceae > Streptomyces > Streptomyces sp. NPDC058246. Next base: position 97,427 of record NZ_JBHVWZ010000024.1, read on the forward strand.
GGCGTACGTGGGACCGTGGCTCCCCGAGCCGTACGTCACCGACTTCGGGGACACCGTGGCCGACACGGCGGAGCGGGCCGTGCTCGCCGACTCCGTCTCGCTCGCCGTCCTCGTCGTCCTGGAGTCTCTGTCGCCTCTGGAGCGCGCGGTGTTCGTCCTCAGGGAGGCGTTCGGCTACCCGTACGCGGACATCGCCGCCGTCCTCGACCGCGGCGAGCCGGCGGTGCGCCAACTCGCCGGACGGGCGCGCAAACACGTCGAGGAACGGCGGCCGCGCTACGAGGTCGACCCGGCCGAACGCCGTGATCTGACCGAGCGGTTTCTCGCCGCTGCCGCCGAGGGCGACCTGGAGGGGCTCATGTCGCTGCTGGCGCCGGACGTACGGCTGGTCGGCGACAGTGGCGGGCTGGCCCAGGCGCCGCTGCGGGTCCTCGATTCCGCCGACAAGGTCGGCCGCTTCATCATCGGCGTGGCCAAGAAGGGCGTCCCCGACCTCTCGTTCCGCTTCCTGGAGATCAACGGCGGGTTCGCGGCGCTCACCCTGTCCGCGGGCAAGCCGGACAGCGTCTTCCAGGTGGACGTCGCGGACGGTCGCATCCAGTGTCTTTACATCATGCGCAACCCCGAGAAGCTCGCCTCCCTGCCCACCGAGTAGGCACTCCGTGCCGCGCCGGTCCCGGCAACCGAGCGGACCACGTGCATCTTCGGCCGGTCGGGAAAAGCGGTCCGTAGAGCGTTGCAGATCTGTTCCGGGCTCCAGCGCAGTCCGAGACGGTGCTGGATGAAGTCCCGCAGGCTGGGGTTCTGTCCGATCTTGCCGGGCTTGGGGCGCGGGCGGCGTTGCTCGGCGCGGCGCTGGGCGGCGTGCGGCCGGTAGGCCCAGCGGGAGGCGTCCCCGCGCAGCGCGATGCCGTTGCGGCGTATCTCCCGGCTGATCGTGGACGGGCTGCGGTGCAGCTCGGCGGCTATCTGCCGGACGGAGGTGTTCTCCCGAAGCCGGTCGGCGATGTGGATGCGGTCGGCCTCGCGCAGGTATCGCGACGGCTCGGCCGCGGGAGCCTCCACGGTGATGGCAGGCTTCGGCTTGCCCGTCGGCGGAGAGTGCCAGCCGTTGCGCCACCGCTTGCCGGTCCGCGGGTTGATGCCAACGATCCGGCTGGCCTCTCGATTGCTGTAGCCCTGCTGCATGAGCTGGAGATATACCTCCCGCTCACACAGCAGACGACCACCGCCCCCCGGTCCCCGGTTCTTCCGGATCTCGAAGTCCATCGCACCCCTTGAGCTGGGGTGTTGCGACGACCACTAGAACTGAAGTCTGGACAGGGGCTTTCGGCGTTGTGTCGTGAACATCGCCAGCGCGAACGCCCTGTGAACGCTCTGCGGCAACGGCCCTGCGCAATCCGTAAGGGATCGAGGATTGGTCTTGACCAAGGGTGGGGGCGGCCCTATGGTCGCAGGGATAGTGCAAGAACCTTTAATAAACAAGGGCGCTAAAACGCCGCCGGGCCACGGCGATTGCGGAGGACAGGGTGGGGACCACGCAGCTGGAATCGGTGCCGGAACCTAAGTACTGGCATCTCAAGACCGTGCTCAGTGAGGCACTGGACTCCGAATTCTCCGTGGGCGAGATCCTGCCCAACGAGCGCGACCTGGCAGCCCGGTTCGGCGTCGCCAGGGCCACGCTGCGCCAGGCCCTGGAGCAGCTCGAACTGGAAGGCAGGCTGCAGCGCCGCCGTGGGGTGGGCACCACCGTCGCCCCGCCGCGCATGGGCGTGGCCGTCGGATCCGAGCAGCACGTGTGGCCGGGCGCGGTCGGCGACGCCTGGCAGCCCGCGGACTGCACGCTGGCCGCCCCGCCCGCGTCGGTCGCAGACATCCTGCAGACCTTCCACGGCGAGCAGGTGCACACGGTGCGTCGCTCCCGCGTGACGCACGGCCAGCCGGTCGCCGCCGAACTGCTCTACGTCCCGTCCTCCTCGGTGCCCGATCTGTCCGCCATCGACGCGCCTTCGGGTGCGGCACGCGCGCGTGCCGTGCTGCGCGAACTCCAGCGGCTGGAGCTGGAGGGCCAGGACCGCGCCGTGGAGCTCGGCTCGGCCCGCGCGGACGACGCCAAGGAACTCGACCGGCTTCCCGGAGCTCCCGTCCTCGTCGTCACGACCCGCTTCTACGGCCAGGGGCGTACCGCGGCGGTCTCCGTGGCCACGTATCGCGCCGACACCTGCCGGCTGACCTTCGGTGACTCCGGCGGCGTGGAGATCCACCACGACCCGGAGCGCCGCGCTTCCTGACCGGCGGGCCACGCCGGGCCGGGATGCCCGCCGAGCCGCGCCCGTCGCGCCCTGGAGAACTCCGGGGCGCGACGTCGTTCGCTGCCACGGCGTTTCCTGCCGTGCCGTGCCGTGCCGTGCGGCAGTGCAGCGCCGGGTCAGCGGCGCGCCGTCACGGTCCCGTCCACCGCGAACAGCTGCTCCTCGACGTGATCGAGGGCCAGCCGCAGCGCTCCCGTCGCCACCGCCGCCTCGCCCAGGAGCGAGAGGGTCACCTTGGGCGGCCGCAGACAGTAGCGGGCCAATTCGCGCCGCAGCGGCTCCAGTACGCCATCCAGGCCCGCCGCCCAGCCGCCGACGACGACCAGCTCGGGGTCGAGGGCGAGGACGAGCGCCGCGACGTCGTGCACGAGGCGCTGGATGAAGCGGTCGACCGCCGCACGGGCCCGCTGGTCGCCGCCCTTGGCCAGCGCGAAGACCTCGGCGACGGCCTGCTCGTCGAGCGGGTGCAGCGGCTCGTCCGTCGTGGAGAGCAGCGTCTCCGGAGTGACCTCGCGGCCCAGTAGATGCAGCGCGCCGATCTCACCGGCCGCGCCCCCATAGCCCCGGTGCAGCCTGCCGCCGATCAGCGAGCCGGCGCCCGGGCTCAGCCCCGCCAGCACGAACACGACGTCGTCGGACTCGGTGGCGGCGCCCTTCCAGTGCTCGGCGACCGCCGCCGCGTTGGCGTCGTTCTCGACCAGCACCGGGCACTTGAAGGAACGGCTCAGCCGCTCACCGAGCCGCAGGCCGGTCCACTCCGGCAGCGCCGTCCCCAGGCGTACCGTGCCGTCGGCCTCCACGATCCCGGGGCTGCCCACACCGACCGCCCGGAGCGAACTGCGGGCGACACCCGCGCGGCGCAGCAGCTCGGCGACGGCCACCCGCAACCGTTCGAGCCGCTCGTCCGCCGACGCGGTCTCGGACACCTCCTTGGCCATGGCACCCAGCACCTGGCCGTCCAGATCGGCGAGCAGCGCGGCGACCCGGTGCGGGCCGATCTCCAGGCCCAGCAGATGGCCCGCCTCGGCCCGGAACCGGAAACGGCGCGCCGGGCGTCCCTGGCGCCGTGCAGCGCCCTCCTCTGCCGCCTTCTCGACGACGAGTCCGTTCTCGATCAGCCCTTCGACGACGCCCTCGACCGTGGGCCGGGACAGCCCCGTCACCCGGGTGATCTCGGTGAGGGTCGCGCAGTCCGTGGCACGCAGCGCGTGCAGCACCACCGCGGAATTGATCCGTCGCAGCAGAGAGGGGTCCCCGCCGGTCAACCGCCCCAACGTCCGTCCTCCCAGCTCGTGCGCGTGTTGGCCGGATCGTACTCGGCGCGGCGGACCCCGGCGAGTGCCGGGACCCCCTTTGCTACCCACGGGTCGGGATCACGCTGCCCGCCGGTCCGCGTCAGCCGGGCGCCACGAACCCCGACTCGTACGCCGCGATCACCGCCTGCGTCCGATCCCGGGCCTCCAGCTTCGCCAGTACGGCACTGACGTGGGACTTCACCGTCTCGGTCCCGACGATCAGCCGCGCGGCGATCTCCGCGTTCGACAGCCCCCGGGCCATCAGCCGCAGCACCTCCGCCTCCCGCTCGGTCAGCGCGGCCCGCTCCATGGCCGCCCGCGCCGCCGGATTCCCCCCGCCGTCCCCGTACTCGGCGGCCAACTGCCGTACGGAGGCCGGAAACAGCAGCGACTCGCCCTCGGCGACCAGCCGCACCGCATGCACGATCTCGGCGGGCCGCGCCCGCTTCAGCAGAAAGCCGTCGGCACCCGCGCGGAGCGCCTCGTAGACGTACTCGTCGTTCTCGAACGTCGTCACCACGAGGATCTTCGGCGGATCACTCACCGTGCGCAGCACCGCACGGGTGGCCTCGATGCCGTCCATGAGGGGCATGCGCACGTCCATGGCGACCACGTCGGGCCGCAGTTGCCGCACCAGCGGGATCACCGCGGCACCGTCGGCCGCCTCGCCGACGACCTCGATGTCGGGCTGCGCCTCCAGGACGGCGCGCAGACCCGCGCGTACGAGGGGTTCGTCGTCGACGAGGAGAACGGTGACCGGCATCCGGCCAGCGTAGATCAGCGCAACGGCAGCTCTACATGCACCTGCCAGTCACCCTCGTCCGGCCCGGTCCGCGCGCGGCCGCCGAGCAGCGCGGCACGCTCCCGTATACCGCGCAGACCGCTGCCGCGGCCGGGACCCGGTATGTCCGCGGTCAGCGGATTGCGGACCTCCAGGCCGAGGGTCTCGTCCGCGACCTCGATGCGGACCCGGACCGGGACGCTCCCGGCGTGCCGCAGCACATTGGTCAGGGACTCCTGGAGGATGCGGTAGCCCTCTCGGGACACCGGACCCGGCACGGTCTCCACCGGACCCGTCACCTCGGCGTCGACCTTGGCTCCGGACGAACGCGCCGACTCCAGGAGCCGGTCGGCCTCGGTGAGCGTCGGGCGGCTGCTCGCGGGGCGCTCCGCCTCGCGCAGTACGCCGAGCACCCGCTCCAGGTCCTCCAGGGCGGCCCGCCCGGTGTCCTCGATCGCACCCAGGGCCCGGTCGGTGAACGCGGGGTCGCCGGCCGCCCGCGCCGCGCCCGCCTGCACCACCGCCACGGTCAGCGCGTGACCGATCGAGTCGTGGAGCTCCCGGGCGATGCGGGTGCGCTCCAGGAGCTGCTCGGTGCGCTCCTCCAGGGCGGCGAGCCGCTCGGCCCGGGAGGGGCCCAGGAGGCGGCGCGCGAGCGCCGTGATCAGCTCGCCGAGACCGACCACCGAGCCGTACAGGGCGAGCAGCGGCAAGGGGACGAGCGGCGCGTAGGCCCACTGCGGAAGCGTCAGCGTCATGACCGGTGTGTGGATCGGTTCCGCGTCCAGCGCGGCCTTGACCAGGAGGACGGCCGCAGCGGGCAACCAGACGGTGATGAAGCTCGCCACAAAGCCCAGGGCCATCCGTACTTCCAGCCACAGGACGGTCCGCCACCGGTCCCGCCACGTGGCCGAGGGCGCGATCGAGAAGGCCGCGTCCCCGCCGCCCGGCGCCAGCATGAACCGCGCCTGTACACCCTCGCCCCGCCGCACGGCCGGGATCAGCCCCAGCGCAATCAGCGGCACCGCGGGCGCCCACGGCTTCGACGGCTCGACGAACATCCACACGCTGACGAACAGCATCGGCACCCACAGGTGCAACCAGCGCGTGTACGTCGTCCCCCGGACCAGCGGGTGCAGAAAGCGGGCCATTGCGTCATCGTGCCAGGCGGCACTGACAACGGGCCTCCCCCGAGCGAGGGAGACGATCTCCACCCGCGGGGGAGGTGACGAACCCTCAGCGGCGGCCACGCTGGGGCCATGACCAGCATCGACGTCCAAGACCTGACCAAGGAGTACGGCAGCGAGCGCGCCGTGGACCAGCTCACCTTCAGCGTCCTCCCGGGCCGCGTCACCGGTTTCCTCGGCCCCAACGGCGCCGGGAAGTCCACCACCATGCGGCTCGTACTGGGCCTGGACCGGCCCACGTCCGGCACCGCCACGATCGGCGGCCGCGCCTACGCCACTCTCCACGAGCCGTTGCGTGAGGTGGGCGCTCTGCTCGACGCGGCGGCCGCGCACGGATCACGGACCGCCCGCGACCATCTGCGGGCGCTCGCCGCGAGCAACCGCATCCCCGAACGGCGCGTGGACGAGGTATTGGAGGAGGCGGGGCTCGCCTCTGTCGCGAGGCGCCGGGTGAAGACGTACTCCTTGGGCATGCGCCAGCGGCTGGGCATCGCGGCCGCGCTCCTGGGAGACCCGCCCGTGGTGCTGCTCGACGAGCCGTCGAACGGGCTCGATCCCGAAGGGATCATCTGGATCCGGGAGTTGATGCGCCGGCTCGCCCGCCAAGGCCGCACCGTCCTGGTCTCCAGCCACCTCATGAACGAGACCGCGTCCTTCGCCGACCATCTCGTCGTCCTCGGCCGGGGCCGGCTCCTCGCCGACACGCCCGTGCGGGAGTTCATCCACGCGCGCGTGCAGCCGCGCGTGCGGGTGCGCACCACGGACGGCGGTGCGCTCAGGGAGCTGCTCGCGCGCCACGGTATCGAAGCCGTCGAGTACGAGGACGGACTCTGGACAGCCCTCGACGCGCGCGTGGAGGACATCGGGCGCCTCACGTCCGGAGCCGGCCTGCCGATCCTCGAACTCGCCTCGGAGGAAGGCACGTTGGAGCAGGCCTACCTGGATCTGACCTCGGCCGAGACCGAATTCGCGGCCACACCGACCCCGACGCACTCCCAGGAGGCCTGAGCATGACGACCCCGGCCGCACAACGCCCGGTCCTGACGAGATCGGCTTCGCAAGGCCCGACCACGGCCTTCGCGCCCGCACTCCGCGCGGAGTGGATCAAGATCCGTACGCTCAGGTCGCTCCTCTGGGGCCTGCTCGCCGTCGTCCTCGCCACGGCGGTCTTCTCCGCGCTCGCGGGACTCGACGACTCCGGTGGCCCGGACTTCGACCCACTGTTCTCGGCGTTCTTCGGTGTCACCTTCGGGCAGATCGCGGCGATCACCTTCGGTGCGCAGGCGGTCTCGGCCGAGTTCCAGGGCGGCGCCCTGCGCGCCTCGCTCGCCGCGGTCCCCGACCGCGTGCGGTGGTTCGCGGCAAAGGCCGTGGCCATCGGCGTACCGGCGCTGGTCGTCGGCCTGGTCACGGGAGGTGTGAGCCTGGTCGTCGGCACCGCGGCGCTCGGGACCAGGGCGAGCGGCCTGACCTGGAGCGAGGGGTTCCGTGGTGTGATCGGCTGCGGCCTCTATCTGATGCTGATGGCGTTGCTCGCGGCGGGACTCGCGGCCCTCCTGCGCAGCGGGGTCGCCACCTTGAGCATCCTGATCCCGTTCCTCCTGATCGTCTCGTTCGTCATCGGGTCGGCGTCCGGCACCCTGGCCGACTTCCTGCCGGACAAGGCGGGGCAGGTGGTCCTCCACGAGACGTGGGACGGTGCCCTCGGGGCGTGGACGGGGCTGGCCGTGACCGCGGCCTGGGCGGCGGCAGCCCTGACGGCCGGCGCGTGGAGCGTGCGGCGCCGGGACGCCTGACCCCGGCAACGTCCTGACACCTCACCAATTGTCAGTGGTGGCCGGTTTACTGGACGTCATGACCATCGCGCAGCATCTGGCCACGATCGACCGGCTGTGCTCCCAGGATTTCCCCGCGGAGCACGGCGGGTCGTTCGTCGGCCCCGGGGGACCCGGTTTCCACATCGTCGAGTTGGAGCGGAGCGCCGGCGCAGCGCAGGGCGAGGAGGCGGAGCAGTACGAGGCGTACCGGGAAGGCATCTCGCAGCGGCTCACCGACCGGTGGGGGCCCCCGGACCACATCAGCCTGGACGGCGTCTTCCTGCGCGCCCACCAGGGTGACGAGCACATACCGGAGCCATGGGCCTCCCTCGGCTCGCATGTGAGGAACGTGCATCTGTGGCAGCCGGACGGCCATGGCCGGTGGGTCGCCCTCGGCGTCTCCCGGCTCGGTCCCGGCCAGGAGTTCAGGCTGCTCGCCGTGATCACGGAGATCCACCCGCCCTGACCCGTCACCCCTCGGCGGCAGCCGCCCGCAGCCGTCCGAACTCCTCCGCCATCGTCGCCGCCGTCCAATGCGCGTTGAGGCCACTGGGGTTGGGCAGCACCCACACCCGGCTGTGCCCGATCGTCCGCTCCTGCGGGCCGACGTGGGCCTTGCGGTCGCCGAACGCCGCGCGGTACGCGGTCACTCCCACCACCGCCAGCCAGCGCGGCCGCAGCCGCTCCACCTTGGCGCTCAACAGCCGCCCGCCCTCTCGGTACTCGTCGGCGCTGAGCTCATCGGCCCGGGCGGTCGCGCGCGCCACGACGTTCGTGATGCCGAGCCCGTACGAGAGCAACTCACCCTGCTCGGACGGCTTCATGAGCCGGGGGGTGAAGCCGGAGAGGTGCAGCACGGGCCAGAAGCGGTTGCCGGGGCGGGCGAAGTGATGCCCCGTCGCGGCCGTCATCAGACCCGGGTTGATACCGCAGAACAGAACATGGAGGCCGTCCGCGACGACATCCGGCACGAGCCGGTCGCGGGCGGCCTCCAGATCCGCGGGAGTCAGCCGCGTCAGAGGATCGCCCCCGGCGTGTAGCCCGCGGCCTCCGGGTGCTGCTTCACGATCTCCTCGATGCGGCCGACGACGGCGGCGACCTGGTCCGCCGCGGCGCCGGTGAAGGACAGCTTGTCGGCCATCAGCTCGTCGAGCTGCGCGCGGTCCAGCGGGATGCGCTCGTCCGCTGCCAGCTTGTCGAGGAGCTCGTTGCGCTCGGCGCCCTGCTCGCGCATGGCGAGGGCCGAGGCGACCGCGTTCTCCTTGATCGCCTCGTGGGCGACCTCACGGCCGACGCCCGCGCGCACCGCGCCCATCAGGACCTTGGTGGTCGCCAGGAACGGCAGGTAGCGGTCCAGCTCGCGCGCGACGACGGCCGGGAAGGCGCCGAACTCGTCGAGCACGGTGAGGAAGGTCTCCAGCAGACCGTCGAGCGCGAAGAACGCGTCGGGCAGCGCCACCCGCCGTACCACCGAGCACGACACGTCGCCCTCGTTCCACTGGTCGCCCGCCAGCTCGCCGGTCATCGACGCGTAGCCGCGCAGAATGACCATCAGGCCGTTGACACGCTCGCAGGAGCGGGTGTTCATCTTGTGCGGCATCGCGGAGGAGCCGACCTGGCCCGGCTTGAAGCCCTCGGTCACCAGCTCGTGCCCGGCCATCAGCCGGATCGTCTTGGCCGTCGAGGACGGGGCGGCCGCCAGCTGCACCAACGCGGTCACGACCTCGTAGTCGAGCGAGCGCGGGTAGACCTGGCCGACGGAGGTGAAGGCCTGCGAGAAGCCGAGGTGCCCGGCGATGCGCTGTTCCAGCTCGGCGAGCTTCGCCGCGTCGCCGCCCAGCAGGTCGAGCATGTCCTGAGCCGTGCCGACCGGGCCCTTGATACCGCGCAGCGGGTAGCGGCCGAGCAGCTCCTCGACCCGGCCGTACGCGACGAGCAGCTCGTCGGCGGCGGTCGCGAAACGCTTCCCGAGCGTGGTCGCCTGCGCGGCCACGTTGTGCGAGCGGCCCGCCATGACCAGCTCGGCGTACTCGCCCGCCAGCTTGCCGAGGCGCGCGAGGACCCCCACCGTACGGTCGCGCATCAGCTCCAGGGAGAGCCGGGTCTGCAGCTGCTCCACGTTCTCGGTGAGGTCACGCGAGGTCATGCCCTTGTGCACGTGCTCGTGCCCGGCGAGGTCGTTGAACTCCTCGATCCGCGCCTTCACGTCGTGCCGCGTGACCTTCTCGCGCTCGGCGATCGAGGCGAGGTCGACCTGGTCGAGGACGCGCTCGTAGTCGGCGATGGCGGCGTCCGGCACCTCGATCCCGAGGTCCTTCTGGGCCCGCAGCACGGCGAGCCAGAGCTGACGCTCCAGCCTCACCTTCTGCTCGGGAGACCAGAGCGTGGCGAGCTCGGCGGAGGCGTAGCGTCCGGCGAGGACGTTCGGGATACGGGGCTTTGCGGGCGCGGCAGTCACGTGGACGGAGTTTACCTGGCGTTCCGGGGGGCTCCCGGACGTCCCCACAGCTCAGAGAGCCCCCACGGATCACCCACCGACCCGACCTCGCCGGGAGCCCCGGGCCCTGTCGTCACCTTCCCGCCCGCCCCGCGGATGTGACGACGGGCCCTAGGGACGGATGCCGTCGCAGGCGATCGGCAGATGGCGTGGGCCGCGCAGGACCGCGTTCTGCCGGTAGGGAGGCGGGTCCTCCAGCAGCCGGGGGTTCTCCAGCCTGCGGGCCAGCTCGCTCAGCGCGAGCTGTGCCTCCAGCCGCGCCAGCGGGGCGCCGAAGCAGCTGTGGATGCCGCTGCCGAAGCCCAGGTGCTGGATGTCCCCGCGGTCCGGGTCGAACCGGTCCGGATGGTCGAAGCGGTCGGGGTCGCGGTTACCCGCCGCCAGCACCAGCCACAGCGACGCGCCCTTGGGGATGGTGACGCCGCGGACCTCGATGTCGGCGATGGTGGTGCGCTGCGGCACCAGCTGTACCGGTGGCTCGAAGCGGAGCAGCTCCTCGACGATGGGCACGGACAGCTGCGGATCCTCGCGCAGTCGTTGCAGGATGTCGGGGTTGCGCAGCAGGGTCAGCATGCCGTTGGTGATGAGGTTGACCGTCGTCTCGTGACCGGCGATCAACAGGAGTGCCGCGGTGCTCATGACCTCCATCGTCGTCATGGCGCCGTCCGGCCCGTGCGCGGTGGCCAGCTCCGACAGCATGTCGTTGCGGGGGTTCTTGCGGCGTTCCTCGATGAGCCCGGCCAGATACATGCCCAGCTCTGTACGGGCGCTCTGCGAGACCTTGGCGCGCTCGGTGGGATCGACGTCCGGGTCGGGGTCCAGGCTGGCCGCGATGGTGTCCGCCCAGGTGTGGAAGCGCGCCTCGTCCTCGCGCGGCACTCCCAGCACCCGGCAGATCACGGTCACGGGGAAGGGGTACGAGAACTGGTCGACCAGATCGATTCGTTCAGGGCTGTCGATGCCGTCGATGAGCCCGGAGACGATGTTCTTCAGCTCTCCGTGCATCTCGTAGACCCGACGGGGGGAGTGCGGCGGCCCGAAGGGCCGGTTCGTCATCCGCCGCAGCCGGTCGTGCTCCGGGGGATCAAGCCGCAGGAAGCTCGGGGGCAGGACTGACTCCTCCTCCGATTCGCCCAGCGGGTCGGCCGCCGTCGACTTGAGATTCCGGGCGTCGGAGCTGACCCGCGGATCGTGGAGCAGGCTCTGGATGTCGTAGTAGGTGCTGACGACGAACGGCCCGTCCCCGTCCTTGAAGACGGGCGTCTTGCGGAGCTCCTCGTACAGCGGATACGGATTGGCACGGTGGGCGTAGTCGATGATCTGCCGCAGGATGGCTTGCGTCATGGTCCGTCCTCGTGAACGTGGAATCTGCGCGGCGGGGATGTTCAGTGCCTGGCGGGGTGGAACGTCATCCGCCGGTCGGCCGGCGAATATCCGCTGAGGGTGACGGTCGGCCCGTGCGTCGGCACTGACGGGTCGGGGAAGTCCGCGTCCATCGGGTGCTGCCCGTCGGAGCGGCGGTCCACCGTGGGGAAGGACGGGGGGAACGGTGCCCCGGTCTCGATGAGCTGCTGGTAGAACTGCAGCCACTTCGTCTGGTCGAAGGTGACCGCGGCGATGACACGCCCCTGATAGCCGTACACGCCGGTGAACCTGCGCTCTTCGCGGGAGCCCTGCACGATGACGATTTCCGTCCCCATCGGCGGTACCCCGACGGACTTGATGTTCACCCCGAACTGGGAGGACCAGAAGGCGGGCACCCAGATGTGCGGGCGGCGGTCCACGCTTTCGCTGATCATGTTGTGCGCCGCGGTCTCGGCCTGCGCGACGGCGTTGCCCCAGTGCTCCAGGGACAGGAACTGGTAGGCGAACAGCGGATGCGGGGAGCGCGCGACATCGCCGGCCACGAAGATGTCGTCGGTGACGATGCCCCGGACGTCGAACGCCCGGCAGCCGGCATCGCAGGCGATACCCCGCGGGCCCGCGCCGAGTCCGGAGCCGGCCAGCCATTCGGTGTTGCGCTGGGCGCCGAGGGACACGACCACCACGTCGGCCTCGACGCTGTTCCCGTCGGAGAAATGGGCGGCGCGGACGCGACCCGCGGAGTCGCCCTCCAGGCCGGTCACCATGACGCCGCAGCGCAGGTCGACGCCGTGCTCGCGGTGCAGCGCGGCCGCGACCTCACCGACAACTCCGCCGAGCGCGCCGACCAGCGGCGCGTTGGCCCGTTCGGCCACGGTGACCGCGATCCCGCGTTCCCGGCAGGCGGAGGCGATCTCCGAGCCGGTGAAGCCGGCGCCGATGACGAGCACGCGGCGGGGGCCCTGCGCGAGCGAAGCCTCCAGCGCGTGGGCGTCGTCGCGGGTCCGCAGGACGAACACCCCGTCGAGCTCCGCCTCCTCCGCCCGGGGCCACGGCCGGGCGCGTACACCGGTGGCGATGAGCAGCCGGTCGTACTCCACCTCGTCGCCGTCGGCCAGCCGTACCCGTCCGGCCGCCAGGTCGAGGCCGGTGGCCGGGACTCCGAGCCGCCACTCGGCGTCGATCGCCCGGCGCCGGGGGAGCAGCGTGCGGTCCGCCGTGGCCTTGCCCAGCAGGACCTGTTTGGACAGCGGGGGCCGGTCGTAGGGCTCGTACGGCTCGTCCCCGACCATGGTCAACGAGCCGGTGAACCCCTCCTCACGCAGGGTCTCCGCCGCCCGCAGGCCCGCCAGCGAGGCGCCGACGACGACGATGCGTCCTTCGCGCTTGAGCCGGTCCAGGGATCCGTCACCGCTCACCGGTCGCCCTCCCGGTCGGGTCCTGAGGCCTCGGCCACGGAGTGCGCCTCCACGGTGATGGCCTGGACGGGGCACGCGGCGACGGCCCGCGCCACTTCCTCGCGCCGTTCCTCCGCGGCCTGTGGGTCGTAGAGCAGGGACTCATCGCCGTGCATGGCGAAGACGTCGGGAGCGAGGAACGCGCACTGCGCGTATCCCTGGCAGCGGTTGAGATCGACGACAAGCCTCACCGAGGATCAGCCTTTCCGTGGCCCCGTCTCGCCCCCTCTTCCTCAGCATGGGGGAGAGGCCGCGGGGCCGCTCGACGATTGGACCGTTGGAACGACGAGCTCACCCCGTGTGCCGGACGGGGCGCGGCTCGCGAAGACCCGTCCGCAGGATGTGCACGCTGACGACCAGCGCCCAGGCCGGGAAGACCAGCTCGGACCAGGGCAGGCTGGACCCGAAGACGAGCAGCACAAGGCCCGCGAGATATCCGAGGAGGGCGAGCGGACGGGGCAGGACGCCGAGGCGCTGCCCGATGGTCGAGGTCGTGAAGACGAACACGGCCGCCATGCGGAGCGCGTACGTCGTCATCAGCGTGTAAGCGAAATGGCGGCCGAAGCCCGAGGGCTGCGTCGCGTTCAGCACGGCTCCCGCCGCGGCGCCGGCCCCGAACACGGTGGCGACGAAGACCAGCCCGCTGCCCAGGAACACGGTGGCGATGAAGCGGTCCTCGGCGTCACCGACGTGCGAGCGCAGAGCTCCCATGAACCACAGGAAGAAGATTCCCGCGAACGGGAGGATCTCCAGCGCCACTCGCACCGCCCACCGGTGATCCGGTTCGACCACCGAGCCGGCGGCGTTCCCCGAGGGGATCGCGATCCGCATCAGCACGATGGCCGCGGCGAGCAGGAGCGCGAACACCGCCCCCGCGACACCGGCAGCCCGCGGTGTCCGCAGGCGCTCGTCCTTCGGCTCCATCGACGCCCGCCTTCTCTTCCGAGCCCCCCGTCCCCTCTCGGTCCAGCAAGCAGGCACGCGCGCGCCCACGCCACCGGGGACACCCGCAGGGGTGACGGCCGGAGCCCGCTGCCTACGAGGCGTCGGCCAGCTCGGCCAGGATGTCGCCGTGGCACAGCTCGGGCGCGCACCAGCACGCCAGTGTCCGGCCACGCAGGGCGGGCACCTGGGCGAGCAGCTCGGGGCGTTCGAGGAGGTACGCCCGGTATTTGGCCATGACTTCGGCGCGCGTACCGTCCCGCTTCTTGGTGGGTGTGTCGTACGCGAACGGGTTGTACAGGGGGTGCTGCGGGAGGTCCCAGTGGCCCATGGTCCAGCGGCGGCCGATGTAGACGAGGTCCGCGGGGGCGTGTTCGAGCCGGGGACCGAAGTCGTGGATGTGGCCCTTGAGATTGATCACGGTGGTGGGCATGCGGCTCCCTTCGGCCGTGTGTCTACCCCACAGTGCCTACATCCCGGGTGTTTGCCTCACGGGCCCCTCGTACGGCAGCAGCTCCGGCCGCTTGGCCGGGCGTCCGTCGCCCGACGAACGCCCCGTCAGCCGCCGTCCGATCCACGGCAGCAGGTGCTGCCTGGCGAAGCGGGCGTCGGCGGTGCGGCGGGCGACCCAGCCGGGCGGCGCCGTGGGCGGCATCGCGGTACGCCACTCGGGGTCCTCCGGCTCGTACCCGAGCGCCTGCCACACCGCCTCGGCGACGCGGCGGTGGCCCTCGCCCGTCAGGTGCAGCCGGTCCACGTCCCACATGCGGGGATCGGCGAGCGACGGCGCTCCGTAGAGGTCGACCACCAGTGCGCCGTGCCGCTTCGCGAGGTCGTCGACGACGGTGAAGAGCTCCTCCATACGCGGCCGGAACCGCTCGAGGACGGGACCGTTGCGGCCGGGGCTGCGCATCAGGACGAGCTGCTCGCAGGCGGGGGCGAGCCGCTCCACGGCCTCCTCCAGGAGCCCGCGGACGCGTCCCATGTCGACCTTGGGCCGCAGCGTGTCGTTGAGCCCGCCGACCAGTGTGATCACGTCGGGCCGCAGCGCGACCGCCGCGTCCACCTGCTCGTCGACGATCTGCCCGATCAGCTTGCCGCGCACCGCCAGATTGGCGTACCGGAATCCGGGCGTCCGGGCCGCCATCCGGGCCGCTAGGAGATCGGCCCAGCCCCGGTACGTACCGTCGGGCAACAGGTCCGACATGCCCTCGGTGAAGGAGTCGCCGATCGCGACAAGACTGGTGTAGGTGGCGTTCGTCTGCATGGCGGAAAAGATGGTAACCCGGGTGCATACCCGTCGGTCGGTCGGGCCTGAGCCCGGCCGGAGGAGCGCGGCTCGGCGGGGCGCCGCCCCCGGTCGTGGCCCGGCTCCGCTCTGGTGCGGCTCCGCCGCGCCGCGGTCCGCCCCGCCGTGGTCCGGCTCCGCCGCGCCGTGGTCCGGCTCCGCCGTGGTCCGCCCCGCCCGCGGTCCGGCTCCGCTGCGGTCCGCCCCCGCCGGGGTGCGCACACGCGGGCCCCGGCGTTGCTCATCGCGGCCGCCTGGCAGGCGATCACGCCGAGCGCTCAGCCGTACTGGTGGCTGTCCCGCCGTGCTCACGTCGGGCTCGCCAGCCGTCCCGCCGTGCTCATGCCGCCTGCTCAGCAGGCGCTCACGCCGACGGCCCCGCCGTGCTCATGCCGACCGCTCAGCAGGCGCTCACGCCGACACCCCCACCCGCCGAGCTCGCCGCCCGCTCAGCAGGCGCTCACGCCGGCTGCCCGAACAGCTCTTGAAGTACGTCCTCCATCGTCACCAGCCCTGCCAGCCGCCCGTCGCTGCCCATGACCGCGGCGAGGTGCGTGCGACTGCGCCGCATGGCCGTGAGTACGTCGTCCAGCGGGGTGCTCTCCCGGATGCGCGCGATGGGCCGCATGTCCTGCACCCGGAACGGCATGTCCCGCGGTGTCGCGTCCAGCGCGTCCTTGACGTGCAGATAGCCGACGATGCGGCGCCCCTCGTCGACCACGGGGAAGCGCGAGAAGCCGGACTCGGCGGCGAGATGCTCCAGCTCCTCCGGAGTGACGCCCACGCGCGCGTAGACCACCCGTTCCAGCGGCAGGACGACGTCGCGCACGGGCCGGCGGCCCAGCTCCAGCGCGTCGTGCAGTCGCTCCTGGGCGCGGTCGTCGAGGAGTCCGGCGGCGGTGGAGTCCTGGACCAGGCGGGCGAGTTGGTCGTCGGAGAAGGTCGCGGTCACCTCGTCCTTGGTCTCGACCCGCAACAGCTTCAGCAGCGCGTTCGCGAAGGCGTTGATCGCGAAGATCACCGGGCGCAGCGCCCGCGCGAGCCCGACCAGCGGCGGTCCGAGCAGCAGCGCCGTGCGCACCGGCTCGGCGAGCGCGATGTTCTTCGGCACCATCTCGCCGAGCAGCATGTGCAGATACGTCGCCAGGGTGAGCGCGATCACGAAGGAAACCACGTGCCCCGCGCTCTGCGGGACACCCACCGCGTGGAACACCGGCTCCAGCAGATGCGCGATCGCGGGCTCGGCCACGATGCCGAGGACCAGCGTGCACAGGGTGATGCCCAGCTGGGCGGCGGCCAGCAGCGCGGACACGTGCTCCAGACCCCACAGCACACTGCGCGCCCGCCGGTCGCCCTGTTCGGCGTGCGGCTCGATCTGGCTGCGGCGCACCGAGATCAGCGCGAACTCGGCGGCCACGAAGAAGGCGTTCACGACGAGGGTCGCGAGGCCGATCAGCAGTTGTACGGCGGTCATCGCGCGTCCTTCTCCTCGTCCCGCGGTTCCTTCTCGTCGTGCGGCGCGTGCAGCAGCACCCGTGCGGCCCGCCGCCCCGAGGCGTCCACCACGTCGAGCCGCCACCCGGCGACCTCGACGGTGTCCCCGACGGCGGGGATGCGGCCGAGCCGGGCCGCGACGAAACCGGCCAGCGTCTCGTACGGTCCGTCGGGCACCCGCAGCCCGACCCGGGCCAGCTGGTCGGTACGGGCCGACCCGTCGGCCGAGTACAGCGCGCGGCCCTCCTGGTCCTCGCCGACCGGGGCCAGGTCGGGCGTCTCGTGCGGGTCGTGCTCGTCGCGGACCTCGCCGACGACCTCCTCGACGATGTCCTCCAGGGTGGCGACGCCGGCGGTGCCGCCGTACTCGTCGATGACCACGGCCATGGTGCGCTTGCCGGACAGCCGGTCGAGCAGCCGGTCGACGGTCAGCGACTCGGGTACGAACAGCGGCTCGCGCATGATCTGGGAGACGGGAGTACGGGCCCGCAGGTCCGCGGGGACGGCGAGCGCGTCCTTGATGTGGGCGACGCCGACGACGGAGTCGAGATTGCCGCGGTAGACGGGGAAGCGGGACAGTCCGGTCGCCCTCGTGGCGTTCGCCACGTCCTCGCAGGTCGCCTGGACGTCCAGCGCGATGACCTGGACGCGCGGGGTCATCACGTTCTCCGCGGTGAGGTCGGCGAGGTTCAGCGTGCGCACGAACAGCTCGGCGGTGTCCGCCTCCAGGGCGCCCTCCTTGGCGGAGTGCCGGGCGAGGGCGACCAGTTCCTGGGGCCCGCGCGCGGACGCCAGCTCCTCGGCGGGCTCGAGGCCGAAGCGTCGTACGACATGGTTCGCCGTGTTGTTGAGATGGGTGATGAACGGGCGGAACGCGGCGCTGAACCAGCGCTGCGGTGTCGCCACCCGTCTGGCCACGGCGAGGGGAGAGGAGATGGCCCAGTTCTTGGGCACGAGCTCGCCGACGACCATCAGGAAGACCGTCGACAGGGCCGTACCGATGACCAGGGCCACCGAGTTCGACGCTGAGGGGGGGACGCCGATCGCCTCCAGAGGACCCGCGATCAGCTTGGCGATCGACGCCTCGGAGAGCATGCCGACGACCAGGTTGGTGACCGTGATGCCGAGCTGGGCTCCGGAGAGCTGGAAGGTGAGGTTCCGTACGGCCTTGAGGGCGCCGGCCGCACCGCGCTCACCCCGCTCGACGGCGCGCTCCAGCTCGCCGCGCTCGACGGTGGTCAGCGAGAACTCCGCCGCGACGAAGGCGCCGCAGGCCACGGAGAGCACAACCGCCACCAGGAGGAGGAGCACTTCGGTCATCGGGTCACCTCCGTCCCATGATCGGCCAGAGGCGGGGGGAACGCGCGATGTCGGGTACTGGGAGGCTCGCCCATGGGCGGACGCTCACACCTTTCCTTGGAGGATCAGGGACCCTTCAATGGTAAAGGATCGGCAAAGAAGGTCGTCGGGTGGGCTCCGCCTACGTGCCGAGCGGCTTCACCCAGCGGCGCCATTGCTCCTCGGGTGTGTACCCGGCGGCCCGCCACGCATGCTGTCCGGTCTCGTTCCGCTGGAGCACCATCGCGTCCCCGCGCCGCCCGCCGAGCCGTACGAACCGTTCCTCGGCGGCGGCGAGCAGCGCCGAGCCGATGCCGAGACGCCGCCGCTGCGGATGCACCGCCAGCCGGTACAGGTGGCAGCGCCAACCGTCGAAGCCCGCGATCACCGTGCCGACGAGTTCTCCCCCGTCCTCGGCGAGGATCAGCGCCTGCGGATCGCGGGCGACCAGTCGCTCCACGCCGTCCCGGTCATCGCTGATGCTCGCCCCCTCGGCGGCCGCCTTCCAGAAGGCCAGCACGGTGTCGAGGTCGTCGGGCGCCGCGGCCCGTATGCGCACGTCGGTCATGTGCCGATCCCATCACGTGGCCCGGTCCCGGACGCCGAATTCCACGATGTGGACGTCACTCGCCGCGCAGCGCCGCGACGACGGGAGCGAACGCCTCCATGGCCGGCTCGAGCACGGTCAGATACGAGAATCCGTACCGCTGCCGCTGTGCCCGCACCTGCTCGACGATCTGCTCCACGGTGCCCACCAGCACGATCGGCAGCTCCAGGACCTGCCGTTCGGTCAAGTGGGGAATCCGGGGCAGCCAGGGCGCCACGGCGGCGGCGCGGTCGTCAGTGACGCTCACGATCTGGATCAGCAGATTGAGCTCGGCGGGCTCCTTGCGCCCGGCGGCGGCCTCCCGGTGGACGGCGACGCGTGCGTCGAGTTCCTCGGCCGTGACCGGGACCAGCGTGCCGCCCTCCAGGGTGCGTGCGCCGGTGAACGCCGCGATGTCCGCGTGCTCGGCCGTGATCCGCAGCATCCGGTCGCCGTTGGCCCCGATCAGCAGCGGCACCCGGGGCTTCTGCAGGGCCTGCGGCTGATGCGCGTCCGAGCCCAGGAGGCGGTCCAACTCCTCCACCGTACGCAGGAGATGGTCGACGCGCTCACGCGGTGACCCCCAGCGGAGCCCGGCGGTCTCGTGTTCCGCCTGTACGTAACCGGTGCCGAGGCCGAGTTCGAGGCGGCCGCCCGTGAGCGCGTCCGTGGTGGCCACCTCGCGGGCCAGCAGCGCCGGGTTCCAGAAGCCCGTGTTGAGCACGAAGGTGCCCAGACGGGGCCGCTCGGTCGCCTCGGCGGCGGCGACCAGGGCAGGGAAGGGGGCGGGCATACCGAGGTGGTCGGCCACCGTGATCACGTCATAGCCGAGTGCCTCGGCCCTCTGGCACTTCGCCCGCCACTCGTCGACGGGCGCGGGGGAGAGCATGTTGGCGCCGAAACGGAAGGGGCGTGGGGACTGGGCCATGGACTCTCCTCATCCGGGGGCGACTCGCAGCGTGCACCTCACTCGTGCGCGATCGCCGCGAGCACGTTCATCCGTGACGCGCGCAACGCCGGCAGGAGTGCGGCCACGATGCCCACCACCGCCGAACCGATCACGACCGCGATGATGGTCGTCCAGGGGATGGCGAGTGCCTTCATGCCCTGGAGGGCGAGCACTTGCTGCACACAGACGCCCCAGACGATCCCCAGCGCCAGGCCGAGCACCGCACCGAACACGGCGATCACCACCGACTCCAGGCGGATCATCCGGCGCAACTGGCGCCGGGCGAGCCCGATCGCGCGCAGCAGCCCGATCTCGCGGGTGCGCTCCACGACCGACAGGGCAAGAGTGTTGACCACGCCGAGCACCGCGATGACGATCGCGAGACCGAGCAGCGCGTACACGAGGTAGAGCAGCACGGCGATCTGATCGTGGATCAGCTTCTTGTAGTCGGCCTGGTCGAGCGCCTTCACCTGCGGATACGGGTCGAGCGTCTGCTGGAGACGTGCGCGCAACCGGTCGGCGCTGGTACCCGAGGCCGCGTTCACGTAGAGCGCGGAGTCCTGACCGCCGGGCACGTACTTCTCGATCGTGCCGAAGCCGAAGTAGAGGCCGCCCTGCATACCGAAGCCCCCGCCGTTGTCCTGGTCGGTGAGCGCCCCCACGGTCAGCTCGGTCTTGCGATCGGCCGGGAACTCGACGGGGATCACGCTGCCGACGCGCACGCCGTGCTTCCTCGCGAACTTCACGTCCATCGCGATGTGCCCGTCGGCAAGCGCCGCGGCGGTGTTCCCTTGCGCGTACGTCACATGGGCGACGTCGTCGAGCCGCTGATCGTAGGCCGCCGCGGTCGTCTCGATCCTCTTGCCGTCCGGCAGCCGCACCGCGACCGGCGAGAACCGCTGGCGGACCACGAGCCCGGCGCCCTGCGTGCCGCGCACCTTGTCGGTGAGGTCCTGTGGGAACGGCACGAAATTGCTGTTCTGGATCACGAAGTCGGCACCCAGCGTCTTGTCGATCTGCTGGTCGAAGGACTTGGTCATCGACGCGCTGGCCACGGACATTCCGCCGACCAGGGCGAGGCCCACCATCAGGGCGGCCGCGGTGGCGCCGGTGCGGCGTGGATTGCGCAGCGCGTTGCGCTGGCTCATCCGGCCGACCGAGCCGAACAGCGCCGGGAAGGCACCGCCCAGGATCCGGATCACCGGCCGCACCAGGAGCGGCCCCGCGATCACGGTCGCGATGAGCGTCAGGGCGACGCCGAGTCCCAGCAGCGAGGCGGCCGTCGAGGTCTTCGACGACGCGGCACACCCCGCCAGCGCGGCCACGCCGACCGCGCCGACGGCCGTGCCCACCACGGCCCGCACCCGCAACGGCCGTCCCACACCGGCGACTTCGGCGTCCGCGAGGGCAGCCATGGGAGAGACGCCCGCCGCGCGCCTGGCCGGGAGATACGCCGCCACGAACGTCACGCCGACTCCGACGACGTACGCGGAGACGGGTGTCGCCCAACCGATCACCATCTCGGTCGACTTGAGGTTCATGCCGAACGCGGTCATGAGCTTGATCAGTCCCAGCGCGAGCCCGATCCCCGCGGCGAGCCCGAGCGTCGAACCGACCAGGCCGAGCAGCAGGGCCTCGGTGAGCACGGACCGGCGCACCTGGCGACGGTCGGCACCGAGCGCGCGCAACAGGCCCAGTTCGCGGGTGCGTTGGGCGATGAGCATCGAGAAGGTGTTGACGATGAGGAAGACGCCCACGAGCACGGCGATTCCGGCGAAGCCGAGCATCACGTACTTGATGACGTCCAGGAATCCGCCGAGTTGGGCGGCGGCGGACTTGGCCTGTTCCTCGGCGGTCTTCAAGTCATATGTCTTCGTGCCGAGCTCGGCGGCGACCCGCTGCTTGAGCCGGTCATCGCTGACACCCGGCGCCGCGTCCAGCGAGATGCTCGTGGCGGCGTCGGGGCTGCCGAGCAGTCGGGTCTGCGCGGTCGGGGTGTCGAGGTAGATCAGCGCGGCACCGGGGTTGGTGGTGGTGAAGGTGGCGATACCGACGATCCGCACCTGGAACGGGCCGGGCCGCGCCCGCACGGTCAGGGTGTCCCCGATGCGGACGTGCTTCTTCTTGGCGGTGTCCGCGTCCAGGAGCGCCTCGCTGTCCCCCTTCGGCTCGTGACCGGAGGTCAGTTTCACCGGACTGCGCTCGGTGACCTGCCAGTTGGTGACGATCGTAGGGGCGCCCGTCGTCGGACCGACCGAGTCGTGCTTGCTGTCGACGACCGTGGCGTTCTCGACCGCCGCGTCCACATGGGCGGCGGCGACGCCGTCGACCTTCGTCAGCCGGTCCGCGAGTGAGGCGGGCACCGTCTGGGTGGC
The DNA here is from genome assembly GCF_042881985.1 of Streptomyces sp. NPDC058246. NCBI lineage: Bacteria > Bacillati > Actinomycetota > Actinomycetes > Kitasatosporales > Streptomycetaceae > Streptomyces > Streptomyces sp. NPDC058246. The sequence continues at coordinate 119,107 of NZ_JBHVWZ010000024.1, forward strand.
CCCGGTCGGGATCTGCGAGGAGAGGTCGTTCTTCGGCTCCACGGTCACATCGGCCGCGGTGGAGGCGAAGAGCCGGTCGAAGGTCCGGGTCACCGTGTCCGAGAAGATGAGACTGCCCGCGACGAACGCCACGGACAGTACGACGGCCAGAGCCGAGAGCAGCAGCCGCCCCTTATGCGCGAGAAAACTCCGCAGAGTCGCCTTGAGCACGACCGCCTCAGTCCTTGTCGAGGGTTACGTCGCCGGAGCTGCCGGAGCTGCCGGAGCCGCCGAGGTCGCCGTCGGCAGAGACGCTACCTGGGCCGACTTCGGGGGATGCGCCACCAGATCGGCCACCAGATCCGCCGCCGGAGTCGCGACCGGATCCGTCACCGGATCCGTCAACAGAGCCATCTCCGGAGTCGCCGGTCGCCCCGCCCGCCGGGGCACCCCCACCGTCGAAGGTCACCCGGACCGTGTCGAACCGCTTCATACGCTCCAGCACCGCCTCCGCCGTAGGACGCTCCATCTCGTCCACGATTCGCCCGTCCCCGAGGAAGAGCACCAGGTCGGAGTGGGCCGCCGCGCCCGGGTCGTGCGTGACCATGACGACCGTCTGGCCCAGTTCGTCGACCGCCTCGCGCAGGAAGCCGAGGACTTCCAGCCCCGCACGGGAGTCGAGGTTGCCGGTCGGCTCGTCCGCGAAGATCAGCTCGGGACGCGAGGCGAGCGCCCGCGCGCAGGCGACACGCTGCTGCTGGCCGCCGGACAGCTGCGCGGGCCGGTGCTTGAGCCGGTCGCGCAGACCGAGCGTGTCGATGACCTGGTCCAGCCACGCCTGGTCCGGCTTCTGGCCCGCGATGTCCATGGGCAGCGTGATGTTCTCGGCCGCGTTCAGCGTCGGGATCAGGTTGAACGACTGGAACATGAACCCGATCCGGTCCCGCCGCAGCCGGGTCAGCTCCCGGTCCTTCAGCCCGGTGATCTCGGTGCCGCCGAGCCACACCTGCCCGGCCGAAACGGTGTCGAGCCCCGCCAGACAGTGCATGAGGGTGGACTTCCCGGAGCCCGAGGGGCCCATGACCGCGGTGAAGCGGCCGCGCACGATGTCGACGTCGACCGAGTCGAGGGCGAGCACCGTCGTCTCGCCCGAGCCGTACGCCTTGGTCAGAGCGCGGGCGCGGGCGGCGATCCCGTCCCCCTCCGCGCGGCCGACGGCGTGCTCCGCAGCAGGTGTGGACAAGGCCGCCTCCTCAGTGATGGACAGTGATGGACGTCCCGACTCCCTTGTCCGGCCGAGCGTAGTGTGATGCCGGGCACACCCGGTATCCCCCCGAGGTCCCGCGTCCCGTCCACCCCAGGTCGTGCCCCTGATACTCGTGTAGGGGGCACTCTCCACCCGCCCCGCGGCCCGGTGCCGGGTCGCGCAAGGGCGGCACCCTCTTGCGGGTGCTAGCGATTCGGCGCTAGCTTCGAACCATGGCGAAGACTCAGCTGAACGTACGGGTGGACGAGGGCACGGCCCGCGCCGCCCGTGAGCGAGCCCTGGAGCGCGGCATGAGCGTGAACCGCTACATCGAGGAGCTGGTCAGGCAGGACACCGGCGAGGTGGGCCACACCTTCGTGGAGGCCGCCGCCGACTTCATGAAGCAGTACGAGTCCGTCTTCGCCGAAGAGTTCGGCGCGGACCGGGAGGGCTCCCGCGACGGATCTCGTGAAGGATCCCGCGACGGATCCCGTGACGGATCGCTCAATGGCACGCGCGAAGGTCGTCGTTGATCCCTTGAGCAGTCTCAGAGTCGACCTCGCCTGGCTTCTCATGATCGCCGAACAGAAGACGCCCGGAGACCCCCAGGTCACCGACTGGGGAGCCCTCGTCGCCGCCGTCAGCCGGCACGAGGCGGAGATATTCGGCGTTCCCGTCTACGACAGCCCGCACGCCCGCGCCGCCGCCCTGCTCCAGCTCCTGCTGCACGTACCGGCGCTCGAACGCTCCAACGCGATGTTCGCCTCGGCGGTCGCGTACGCCTATCTCGTCGCCAGCGGGCTCAAGGTCGTCACCTCCGCCCAGCAGGTGCGCGAACTCGCCCGGCTGGTGAAGAGCGGAGCGGCCACCGTGCACGACATCGCCCACGAGCTGCGCCGTTGGAGCCTGTGACTACCGAGCCTGTTCCGTGAGCGGCGGGCGCCGCGCGGTGCCCAGCACGCAGTACGAAGTGGGCAGCCGCGGCCCCCGCTCGGGCATCAACAGCCGCTGGTACGGGCCGAGTTCGAATCCGCCGTCGCGCAGCGCGGCGATCGGGTCGCGGGCCAGGTGGCAGCCGCCGTTCAGCCGCGGCCATACCGTGCGGTCCAGTCCGCGCTGGGTGTACGTCATCGCGCGCCCGCCGCCCTTGCCGTGCTCGAAGAACCGCACGGCGCCGCCGGGGCGCAGCACGCGCCGCAGTTCGGCGAGGGCCCGCGGCACATCGCGGACGCTGCACAGCACCAGCGACACCACGGCCGCGTCGAACGCCTCGCTCTTGACCGGCAGCGCCTCCGCCGCGCCCGGCACCACGTCGACCGGCACATCCGAACGCAGCGCCGCCTCGACTGCCAACTGCCGCAGGACGCGCTCGGGTTCGATGGCGACCACCTCCGAGACGGCGCTCGGATAGTGCGCGAAGTTCAGTCCGTTGCCCGCACCGATCTCGATGACCCGGCCGGACAACCCCGCGAGCAGCCGGTCACGCACGCCGCCCATGCCCAACCGTGTCTCGGCGGTCACGCTGATCCGGGCGTAATAGCGGGCGAACAGCGGATGGTGCACGGCGTCCCGCGAGACCTTGCCGGAGCTGGCGGAGCGGAGCGGCATGACGGACCTCCCGGGAGGAACGGGCCTTACCGTGATTGTCCCCCCAGGACGTCCGCCACAAGCGCCCACGCGCCGGTCTCAGGCGATGAAGTCGCGCACCTGCGCGTAGACGCCGTAGTCGTTGTTCATGTCGGTGTGCGAGATGCAGCCGACCTCCACATTGGTGGCGCCGTTCAGGATCGCGGTGGTGTCCGGCGTGAGCATGTCGTCGCAGTTCGACCAGTAGCTGGCGTAGGCGACGCTGCCCGGTGTCTCGTCACCGGAGTTGAGTGAGGTCAGGAACGAGCTGCCGGTGTACATCTCGGCACAGGACGTGTACAGCCAGGTGCACCACGAGGCGACGGTCGTCCCGTGGTTCACCCCCGCGGTGGAGACGAAGTCGTCGACGTACGACGTCCCGCCGAGGTTCTTGAGGTAGTACCGGGCGCTGAGCGCGCCCATGGAGTGCACGACCAGGTCGACCTTCGAGGCGCCGGTCTGCGCGAGCACGCTCTTGACCTCGGTGGCCAGTTGCTGGGCGGTGGTCACGTTCGACTGTGACCAGTCGTAGGACCAGGCGAACAGCTCGGAAGAGGAGTAGCCGTCGGCCTTGAAGTCGGCGATCCAGTCGTCCCAGCTGCTCGACGAACTGCTGATGCCGTGCACGAAGACCACCGGGTTGTGGGTGGCGGCCTGTGCGGGGGCGGCGGAGAGGGAGAGCGACAACAGGAGCGCTGCGGCCACGGCGGAGAAGAACGTGGCGACACGACGCATGCGGTGTTGCATGGTGCCTCCTGAAACGGGTGGGGTCGCCAGGAGTGTCGGGCGGGGTCTACGCGCGCCGCATCGGCGAAATCGCCGGTCTTTACTTGCCAGTTAACCCACCAGTAACGTCATACGTGTGGTGACTTCGGTGAATCCCCCGCCTCTCCCGCACACTTCGCCACTTCAGCCCACGCCCGCCGCCCAGCGTCTCGGACCCCCACGTCCCGAAGGCGCACGGCCGCACAGAGAGGTACGCCTGCCCGAAGGCGTACGGCAGTCCGAAGGCGTACGGCCGTCCGAGGACGTACCCGCGCCCGACGGCGTGCCACTTCCCGATGGCGCAGGACCGTCCGAAGCCATCCCACTTCCCGATGGCGTACGTCGGTCCGAAGTCATGCCGCTTCCCCAGGGCGTACGACTGTCCGAAGCTGTATCGCCTCCCGAATCCGCACCGCTGTCCGAAGGCGTCCGCGTACGGGTCCTGCGTGCCGCGCACGGCGACGCGCGCGCTGCCGCGGATCTCGCCGCGGTGCTGACCGACCGTCAACGCGCCGGTCTGGACCCCCTTCCCGCCCAGCCTCCGGCCCTCCCACCCGGTTGCCGCCAGGAAGTCCGCGCCCAGCCCGACAGCACGCGCTTCCTGTTGCTGCTCGCGGCGGCCGACCAGTACCCGGTCGCCACCCATGCCTTCCTGCGTGCTGTCACCGCGGCCCGGCTCGACACCCGGCCCCTCGACGCCGCCGATGTGGCCGGGCTCGCCCACGCCACCGCCGGCGGAGTCGTCTTCCGTGATCACCGGACCCGCGTCGCGGCCTACGACACCGCCTCCGCGACGGACCGCCGGGCCGTCCACCTGCTGCTCGCCCGTGTCCTGCGCGGAGAGGGCGAGTCACCCCGGCGGTCCTGGCACCGGGGCGCCGCAGCGCTCGGCCCCAGCCGACGTCTCGCTGCGGAACTCCGGGCCGCCGCACACACGGCGCGCGGCGCGGGCGAACATGCCCTGGCCTGCGCCCTCGTGGAACGCGCCGCCGCGCTGGCCCCCGACCGGCAGGAGCGGAACGGGCTGCTCGGCCGCGCCGCCGCCGACGCCTGGCGGTCCGGCGACGGCGACCGCGCCCGCCGCCTCGTCGTGGCCACCCACGACGAGGCGCTGAGCGGCCTGCTCGCCCTGCGCGCGGGCGACGCGACAGCCGCGTTCGACGTGCTGCTGGCCGCCGCGGTGCGGTACGCGAGCGCCGGGGCGGCGGCCCGCGAGGGCCGCACGGCGTCCGAAGAGCCTGCGCCGACAGGCGGTTGTGCGGCGGTCGGAGACCCGGCGAGACCCTGGCATCCCGCGTCGTACGGCGGTTCCGCCGGACTCCGGAATCCGGCGGCGTCCGGCGCGTCCGCCGGGCCCGGCGGACTTCACCCGGCCGGTGCGGCCGGTGCCCGGGCCGCCGCCACTCATCTCCTCGCCCGCGCCACCGAAGCCGCCGTCTACACCGGCGACCTGCGCCGATGTCGGGAAGCGGCCGCCGTGGCCGACCGGTTCGGGATGGTGCCGCCCGGCACGCTGGGAGGGCTCGCGGCCGCCTTCGAGGGCCGCTACGACGACGCACGCGACGCCCTGAAGGCGGCGGCCGGGCGGTGCGGTCCCGGTGGAGATCCCACCCTGCTGATCCACTCCGCGATCGCGGCGCTGCTGCTCGGCGACCACACCGGAGCTGTCACCGCCGCCGTCCGGGCGGCCGCCGCGGCCCGGGCCGGCGGAGAGGCGGCCACCGTGCCGCAGGTCATGGAGTTCCGGGCGTACGCGGACTTCTGGACCGGTCGCCCGCGGGCCGCCGAGGCGGCCACCCTGGAGGCCCTGCACCAGGCGTACGCCACCGGCCAGGACAACGGGGCCTGTCATCTCCAGGCCGCTCTGGCGATGTTCGCCGCCCTCACCGGCGACGAGGACGTCTGCCGGGAGCGCGCCGAGGCCGCCCGCTCCCACGCCCTGGAGCGCGGGCTCGGCCTCCCCGCCGCGCTGGCCCTGTTCGCGCTGGCCTTCCTCGACCTGGGCGCCGGCCGCTTCGCCGCGTCCGCGGCCCGGCTGCGCGCCCTCGCCGGGTTCGGCCCCGGCCACGGGCACCGCGCCGTCCGCCACCTCGCCACTCCGCTCTACGTCGAGGCGGCCGTCCGCACCGGCGACACCCGGGTGGCCCGCAGCGCCCACAGCGACTACGACCGTTGGGCACGCACCGTCCGCAGCCCCGACGAACTGGCGCTCAGTGCCCGCTGTCACGCCCTCCTGGCCACTGGTCCGGAAGCCGTCGAGCACTATCGCGCCGCTCTCGACCTGCACGCCTGCGGCACCCGCGACTTCGAACGCGCCCGCACGGAGCTGCTGTTAGGCGGTGCGCTGCGGCGGCTGCGGCGCCGTACGGAGGCACGGGACAGGCTGCACAGTGCCCTTGAGGCGTTCGAGTACTTCGGTTCGCCGCAGTGGGCCGCGCGGGCCCGCGGCGAACTCCGCGTTCTCGGGGAGCCGGCCGCCGCCGGGCGAGGTCAGGAGGATCTCGCGGGCCGGCTCACCGCTCAGCAGTTGACGATCGCCCGCATGGCTGCCGAGGGAGCGACCAACCGGGAGATCGCCGCGCGGCTCGCGCTCAGTCCGCGCACGATCGATCACCATCTGCGGGGAGTGTTCGCGCGGTTGGGGATCCGGTCGCGGATCGAGTTGGTGCGGTTGCTGGGGGAGGGGTGAACGGGCGGCCTGGCGTGGTGCGCCGGCTGTGGGTGGTCCGAGGCCGGCCGGGCCGTTCCCCGCGCCCCTGGCGGGGCGCAGGTCCCGGCGCTGCGGACGGGCTGCTGTTGCCGACGCCTCTACAAGGCTCAGGCCGATGCGAAGGTGTCCGCTACAAGGCCCAGGCCGATGCGAAGGTGTCCGCTACAAGGCCCAGGCCGACGCGAAGGTGTCCGCGGTCCAGCTGCCGCCCAACCCGGAGGCCAGCCAACTCGGCGCTCCCGCACGGAAGTCGGCGGGCGCGTACGACCCCGCCCCTGAGGGCACCGCGCCGAGCAGCGGGGCGTCGGCCACCATGGGCAGGTCCGCGAGATTGCACCGCATCGCCAGGTCGGGGGAGTCCGGCCAGCTGCCGATGACGACGCCCCTGAAGTCCAGCCCCCTGCGCCGGAGTTCACGAGCCGTCAGTTCCGTTGTGTTGAGGGTGCCCAGGCCCGCCGAGGCGACCACCAGGATGGGTGCGCCGAGGAGCCGTGCGGCGTCCGCCAGGGTGCCGCCCTCGTCGTCGAACCGCACGAGCAGGCCGCCCGCTCCCTCGACCAGCACGAGGTCGTGCTCGGTGGCCAGCTTGGCCGCGGCCTCCGCGACATCCCGCGGGCGCACAGCCGGCATAGCCGCTCGCCGGGCCGCCGTGGCGGGCGCCAACGGCTCCGGAAAGCGGGCCAGTTCGAGCGTGGTCACGGTGCCCGCGAGCCGGGCCACCTCGTCGGCGTCACCGCGCTCGTCCGGACGTACGCCGGTCTGCGCGGGCTTCAGGACGGCCACCGAGCGTCCGGCGGCGACGGCCGTGGCGGCGACGGCCGCCGTCGTGACCGTCTTGCCGACCTCCGTGCCCGTGCCCGTGATCACCAGTACCGACATGTCATCCCTCCCGCGCCGCCGCGCACACCGCGCGCGCGATCCGTGCGACGTCCGCGTCGCCGGTGACGTACGGCGGCATCGTGTAGACGAGGTCGCGGAACGGCCGCAGCCACACGCCCTCGCGCACGGCGGCCGCCGTCGCCGCCTTCATGTCGACGTCGTGGTCGAGCTGGACCACGCCGATCGCGCCCAGGACCCGTACATCCCGGACTCCTGGGATCTCCGAAGCCGGCGCCAGCCCCGCCCGCAGCCCGGTCTCGATGCGCTTGACCTCGGTCTGCCAGTCCTGCCCGAGCAGCAGATCGATCGAGGCGCACGCGACGGCGGCCGCGAGCGGGTTGCCCATGAAGGTCGGGCCGTGCGCGAGCACCGGGACCTCGCCCCGCGAGATACCGTCGGCCACCCGCGCGGTGCACAGCGTCGCCGCCATCGTCATGTAGCCGCCGGTCAGCGACTTGCCCACGCACATCACGTCCGGGGTGACGCCCGCGTGTTCCGCCGCGAACAGCGCGCCCGTCCGGCCGAAACCGGTCGCGATCTCGTCGAAGACCAGCAGCACGTCGTGCGCGTCGCACGCCTCGCGCAGCACGCGGAGATAGGCGGGTGAGTGGAAACGCATCCCGCCCGCGCCCTGCACCACCGGCTCCACGATCACCGCCGCCAGCTCATCCGCGTGCCGCCCGATCAGCTCGCGCAGCTGGTCCGCGTACGACTCCTCGTACGCGGCCGGCGGCGGATCGGCGAACACCTGGCGCTGGAGGACGCCCTGCCACAGCTCGTGCATCCCGCCCTCCGGGTCGCACACCGACATCGGCTGCCAGGTGTCCCCGTGGTAGCCGCCGCGCCAGGTCAGCAGTCGCTGCTTGCCGGGGCGGCCGAGCGAGCGCCAGTGCTGGAGGCACATCTTGACGGCGACCTCGACCGAGACCGAACCGGAGTCGGCGAGGAAGACGTGCTCCAGGCCCTCGGGCGAGATGTCGACAAGGCGCTTCGCGAGCCGTACGGCGGGCTCGTGGGTGAGCCCGCCGAACATCACGTGACTCATCCTCGACAGCTGATCGCTCGCGGCCTCGTTCAGCACCGGGTGGTTGTAGCCGTGGATGGCCGACCACCAGGACGACATGCCGTCGATCAGCTCGCCCGAGCCGTCGGCAAGGCGCAGCCGCACCCCGCTCGCCGACTCCACGACCAGCGGTTCCTGGCGGCCGGGCATCGGCCCGTACGGATGCCAGACGTGCCGCCGGTCGAGTTCGAGCAGGTCCGCCACGGACAGGTCAGGCATTGGGCGCGACATCCGTTCCGGCACCTCGGCGGCGCACGGCGACCAGGTCCGTACGAGCGTCGGCGGGCTTTTCCGCGGCGGCGACCGGAGCGGAACCGCACACTCCGCCACCCTCGTGGGACCCGCACCCGGCGTCCGCGTGGGACCCGCACCCGCCGCCCTCGTGCGAGCCGCATCCCGCATCGGCGTGCGAGCCGCACCCGCCACCCGTCGAAACCCGGTGTTCGGGAAGTGTGACCTCGCCTGCGCCTTCCACCTCGAAGCCGGCGTCGGCGATCATCTCGAGGTCGGCTTTGCCTGCCTGGCCTTCGCTGGTGAGGTAGTCGCCGAGGAAGATGGAGTTGGCGAGGTGCAGGGCGAGGGGCTGCAGGGTGCGCAGATGGACTTCGCGGCCGCCCGCGATACGGACCTCGGCGTCGGGGCAGACGAACCGGACCATCGCGAGGATCCGCAGACAGCGTTGCGGGGTGAGGTTCCACTCCTTGGCGAGCGGGGTGCCCTCGAAGGGGATCAGGAAGTTCACCGGGACGGAGTCCGGGTCGAGCGCGCGCAGCGCGTGGACGACGTCGACGAGGTCCTCGTCCGTCTCGCCCATGCCCGCGATCAGGCCCGAGCAGGCGGACAGGCCCGCGGCGTGTGCTTTCTGTACCGTGTCCACCCGGTCGGCGTAGGTGTGGGTGGTCGTGATGTCGCCGTAGGTGGCCTCGGAGGTGTTGAGGTTGTGGTTGTAGGCGTCCGCGCCGGCCGCGCGCAGCCGCTCGGCCTGGCCGTCGGAGAGCAGGCCGAGGCAGGCGCACACCTCGACGTCCTCGTGGCGGTCCTTGATCGCCTTGATGGTGTCGGAGACCCGGTCCACGTCACGGTCGGTGGGTCCGCGTCCGCTGGCCACCAGGCAGACCCGCTTGGCGCCGCCGGCGAGTCCGGCGGCGGCGGCCTGTGAGGCCTGGTCGGGCTTGAGCCAGGTGTACTTCAGGATGTCGGCCCGGGAGCCGAGGCGCTGCGAGCAGTACGAGCAGTCCTCGGGGCACAGGCCCGACTTGAGGTTGACGAGATAGTTGAGTTTCACCCGGCGGCCGAACCAGTGCCGGCGTACCTTGCCGGCCGCGGCCACGACGTCGAGCACGTCGTCGTCGGAGGTGGCCAGTACGGCCAGCGCCTCGTCACGGGTCGGCAGCTCGCGCCGAAGCCCCTTGTCCACCAGCGTGTTCAGCAGGTCCATGAGGTCCGATCCAAGCCTATGCGGGCACTCTCGGCCAAGGAGAGTTTGCACAACAGAGACGGTTCGACGTGTGGGTATTGCCACATCCTGGGCGGCTGGCCCGGCCGCTAGGGTCTGTGCACTGCCTACAAAACACGGTCACCACACACCCGTCACCACGGCCCGGAGGACACATGGCGTTCGGCTGGATCGACGAGCAGGCCCGGGCGCGCCGCCGGGCCGGACTCGTCCGCACCCTGCGTCCCCGCCCCGCCGACTCGCCGCTCCTCGATCTGGCGAGCAATGACTACCTCGGTCTCGCCCGCCATCCGGAGGTCACCGAGGGCGCGGCACAGGCAGCGCGCCGGTGGGGCGGCGGCGCCACCGGTTCCCGGCTCGTCACGGGCACGACGGAACTGCACAGTGAGCTGGAACGCGAGCTGGCCGACTTCTGCGGCTTCGAGTCCGCGCTGGTCTTCTCCTCCGGGTACGCGGCCAATCTCGCCGCCGTCACCGCGCTCGCGCCGCACGGCTCCCTGATCGTCTCGGACGCGGGCAACCACGCCTCGCTGATCGACGGCTGCCGGCTCGCCCGCGGCACCACACAGGTCGTCGCGCACGCCGACCCCGACGCCGTGCGCAAGGCGCTCGGCACCCACGAGGGGCCCGCCGTCGCCGTCTCCGACACGGTCTTCTCGGTGGACGGGGACGCGGCACCGCTCGCCGAACTGGCCGTCGCCTGCCGGGAGTACGGGGCGGCCCTGATCGTCGACGACGCGCACGGCCTAGGGGTACTGGGCGACGGCGGCCGGGGCGCGCCGCACGCGGCGGGGCTCGCGGGCGACCCCGACGTCGTCGTGACCGTCACGCTCTCCAAGTCGTTCGGCAGCCAGGGCGGCGCCGTCCTCGGCCCCGCCCGGGTCATCGACCACCTGGTCAACGCGGCGCGCACCTTCATCTTCGACACCGGTCTCGCGCCCGCGGCGGCGGGCGCGGCCCTCGCGGCGCTCAGACTGCTGCGCCGCGAGCCGGAGCGGGCCGCCCGGGCGCGGGCGGTGGCGACGGCGCTGCACACCCGCCTGACGGCCGAGGGCCTGGAGGCGGTACGACCGGACGCCGCCGTCGTCTCCGTGCGCGCGCCGTCCCCCGAACGGGCCGTGCGGTGGGCGGCGGACTGCCGTGAGGCGGGACTGGCCGTCGGCTGCTTCCGTCCCCCGTCCGTGCCCGACGGCATCTCCCGGCTGAGGCTGACCGCCCGCGCGGACCTCACCGAGGAGCAGATCGAGCACGCCGTGCGGGTGATCAGCCGACGGCGGTGAATCGTGTGGGGGGCCAGTTCAGTCCGGCGATGAATCCCTCCCAGGCCGCAGGAGCGAACAGCAGGGCGGGGCCCGCCGTGTTCTTGGAGTCGCGCACGGCCACCAGTCCGGACCAGGGGCCCGGTCCGGGGCGTGCCGTCTCCACGCAGTTGTTCATTCCCGTACTGCGGCTGCTGCGCAGCCACCGCACGTCGTGCAGTGAAGTACTGGAAGGTACGTACCGAGGCAGTGCAGACATGGTGCCTCCTTACGCGCCGTCACCAATCACGGCGATGTAATCCAACGAGTCCTCGGGCGAAAGGGCGTGGATCTGAAGGGCGTTGAAGGCCTCGCTGTAGGCCTGAAGGTCTTCTTTCCGTTCGAGGTAGAGGCTACTCGTCAAGTGGTCGAGAACAACCACATCCAGATCAGTTGTGTTCGGAAATGAGAAGATAACGAAAGGCCCGGTGACGCCGATGTGCGCTCCGGCGGCGAACGGCAGCACCTGAAGCCGCACTTGAGGCAGGAGGGCGGCTTCTCGCAACCGCTCCAGCTGCCGCGCCATGACCTCGGGTCCCCCCACTTCCCTGCGCAATAACGCCTCGTCCAGGACCGCGCTCAACTCGAGCGGCGGATTCGAACGAAGCACGTCCTGGCGGGCGAGACGCACTTCGACGAGCGCGTCGAGCTCGCCGTCCTCCAGCCCGTCCACGGCGGCCCGCGTCACCGCGCGGGCGTACTCGGGCGTCTGCAACAGCCCCGGCACCACGGAGGTCTCCAGCGTGCGCATCCGGCTGGCCTGCGACTCCAGACTGATGAAGTCGCGGTACGTCGGCGGCAGTACCCCGCGATAGGCGTGCCACCAGTGATGCCGCCCGTTGCCCTCGGAGCCCGCCAACACGACCAGCAGCTCCCGTAATTCGGGATCCTCGACGGCATACGCGTCCAGCAGGCGTTCCACATCGGCCGGTTTCACCCCGCTGGTGCCCGTCTCGATTCGGCTCACTTTCGACTGATGCCAGCCCAGGAGGCGGGCGGCCTCACCACTGGTGAGGCCCGCGTCGGCGCGCAGCGCGCGCAGTTCGGCACCGAGCTTGCGGCGGCGTACCGCGGGACCGTGCTGCATGGCCGTACTCCTTACTCCTTCCGAGCCGCCCAAATACGGTCTGCCGTCGCAGAGTTCACCGCTTCGAGCGACAGATATATGCATATCTTGGTGGATCGCACCCGTGACCGGCCCGGTAATGGCAGTCTGGCGCGAAGCACCAGTCCGGGACCGTACTCGAACCATCCGCTTCGTGTCGGACCCCGGTCCCGTGGGAAAGGGACGACCGCGCCATGGCAGACCACCAGGAAGCATCCGTCACTCTGCCGAGCGATCCCGCCTCGGTTTCCGCGGCCCGTAAATTCGTCGCCGACGTGCTGGTCGAATGGGGCCAGCCGTCGGACTCCGAAGTCGCCGACACCGTACGCCTGATCGTGTCCGAACTAGCGACCAACGCCGTCCAGCACACGTTCGGGCAGTCGCCCACCTTCACGGTGGACGTCCGGCTCGTCCGGGACGAACACTTGCGCATCGGCGTCACCGACAGCCATCCGCGCTTTCCGAAACGGCTGCCCGCGGCCGTCCAACAGGACAACGGCCGCGGCATGGTGATCATCCGCTGGCTGGCCGCCGAGTGCGGCGGCCGACTCACCGTCCGGCCCACCCGGGAGGGCGGCAAGACGGTCTCCATCGAACTGCCGTGGACGGCACCGGTCCAGCCGGTGGTGGCCACCGGGGGACCTCAAGAGCCGTAGGAGGCGGCTCGGTTGTGACGGAGCCGTGGGGGAGCGGCTCAGTGGTCGGTTTCGTCGTCCTGGCTGTGCGGCTCAGCTCTCGCGGTGCGGTCCGGAGCCGTGGGGAACCGGATCAGTGGTCGGTTCCGTCGTCGTGGCTGTGCGGCTCAGCTCTCGCGGTGCGGTCCGGTGTCGTGCCGGTGCTGTCCGGCCCGTCCGAAGGCGGCGCGCAGCAGGGCACGGAAGGCGTCGACCGCCGGTGCCGCCTCGGCGGTGCGGTGGACGACCGAGATCGTACGGCGCAGCTCTCCCGGTTCCAGCCGCCGCGTCCCCACCGGTGTCGCCGCCGTCGCGGCCACCATCTCCGGTACGACCGCGACCCCGAGCCCGGCGCTGACCAGCGCGCACACCAGGGCGTACCCCGGGGTCTCGACCAGCACCGACGGGGTGGCCCCGGCCCGGGCGAGCGCGGCCTCCACGCCCTGCCGGGCGGGAAGGTCCGGAGCCATGCTGATCAGTGGCTGCCCGGCGAGCCCGCTCAACGGCAACCGCGCCGAGCCGCTCGCGAGGACATGCCCGGGGGCGGTGATCAGCACCAACTCCTCGACCAGGACCGGCTCCGCGCTCACCGACGAAGGCAGCGGTACGAGGGCCGCCGGCACGTAGGTGTGGGTGAGCGCGAGGTCCACCTCACCGGCCGCGACCGCCGAAATGCCGTCCGGCGGCTCGTAGTTCGCGACCGCCAGCTCCACGTCCGGATGGGCCCGCCGGAAGGCGCTGAGCACCGGCGGCAGCAGATGGATGCCCGCCGTCGGGAAGGTGCCGAGCCGCAGCGTGCCGCCCGACAGGCCGGCCAGGCGGGCCAGTTCGTGCCGGGCCCGCTCCATCTCGTCCAGGATCCGGCGGGCCCGCGCCACCAGCAGTTCGCCCGCGTCCGTCAGCCGCGCACCGCGATGCGAGCGCACCAGCAGGGTCGCGCCAGTCTCCCGCTCCAGCTTCGCCAGTTGCTGGGAGAGGGCCGGCGGGGTGTAGCCGAGGCGCTCAGCGGCCCGGGTGATCGACCCCGCCTCGGCGACCGCCACCAGCGCCGCCAGCCGCGTCGGGTCGTACATCGTGCACTCCTGAGGTGTTCCCGGACCTCGCGGACATCCCGGACCTCGCGGACCTCGCTGGGTGTAAACGAATGCTTAAGGCCTACCCAGGATATTCGACATACCTGCTGAAGGCCCGACACGGGCAGTCTGGTGCTCATGGACGCACAGCTCATCGCCTTCACAGGGGTCGCCGCCGGAATGGTCGCCATGCCGGGCGCTGACTTCACCGTCGTCGTACGCAACGCCCTGGTCTCGCGCCGGGCCGGCGTCGTGTGCGCGCTCGGGATCACCGGCGGGCTGCTCCTGCACACGGCGCTCGCGGTCGCCGGGGTCGCCGCGGTCCTCACCGCCGTGCCCGCCCTGTTCGGGGCGCTGCAGCTGCTCGGCGGCGGCTACGTGCTGTACCTCGGCGTCCGGACGCTGCGGGCGCTGGGACGGCCGCGCGGGGCGGCGGCCGACGAGGCGGCGTCCGGGACGCGCCCGCTGCGGCAGGGCTTCGTCACCAACGCGCTCAATCCGAAGGCGCCGATCACCTTCCTCAGCCTGCTGCCGCAGTTCGTGCCGGCGGCCAGCCCCGCGCTGCCCAGAACCCTGCTGCTGGCGTTGATCGTGGTCGTCCTCGCCCTCGTGTGGTTCCCGGCGGTCGCGCTGCTGGTGGACCGGCTCGGGCGGTGGCTGCGCCGGCCGCGCGCCGCCCGGGCCGTGGAGGCGGTCACCGGGACCGCGCTCACGGTGCTCGGTCTGGTCCTTCTGCTGGAGCCGCTCGGGACGTGAAATGCCGGTGCACCAGCCGCGGCAGGGCGCCCCAGAGCGCGAGGCAGACGGCCAGCGTGCCCGCCCCCGCCGCGATCCCGGCGCCGCGCCCCAGCGTCACGTCCACGACGAGGAGCACCGATCCGGTGAACGCCAGCATCAGCACGTACAGACCGATGTGGGCCAGCTGGGAAGAGACCCGCACGATGGTGGGCTTGACGTTCTGCTGGAACAGCGACCGGTGCAGGGCGGCGGGGGCCGTGAACAGGGCCGCGGCCACCACGGCCAGCAGCAGTGTGGTGACGTACGTGGTCCGCTGCACGGTGTCGAGGGACGGGAAGCGCTGGGTGAACGCGAGGGTCAGCAGGAAGGCGAAGAGGATCTGCACCCCGGTCTGGGTGACGCGCAGCTCTTGGAGCAGTTCGGCGAAGTTGCGGTCCGCGCGTTCCAGGGGTGTCTCGTCGCGTGCCGTGCTGGGACGTTGGTCGGCCATGGGAGACGAGTAACCGGTGAGGCCCGTCTTCACGCACCTGGGGTGGGGCGGGTTGGCCCGCGCGGTTCGCGCACGCGCTTGAGAGGGTTGCGGACGCCTCGGACGGGTGGTGGCACGCCGAGAGGGTCGCGGACGGTCTCAACGCGTGGTGGCACGTCCTGAGAGCGATGCCGGCGGCCCAGGCGGGTGGTGGCACGCCCCGAGGGGGGTGTGGGCGCCCCGAGGGGGTGCCGACGGGCTCCGCCGGCACCCCCTCGGGCAGGTCAGCTGACCCGGCCGTACCACACGCTCCTCGTCCAGATCTTCTGGAGCTTCACGACCTCCCCGGTCTTCGGCGAGTGCCAGATCTTGCCCTTCCCGGCGTAGATGCCGACGTGGTACACGTTCCGGCCCGAGTGGAAGAACACGAGGTCTCCGGCCTTGCGGTGCGAGGCGGAGATGTGGTGCGTCTTGTTGTACTGCGCCGCGGCCGTACGAGGCAGCTTCTTGCCCGCCTTCTTGTACGAGTACAGCGTGAACCCGGAGCAGTCGAAGCGGCGCGGGCCCGTGGCACCCCACTTGTACGGGGAGCCCTTCTTGGAGGCCGCGACCTGAAGTGCCTTCGTCGCGAGAGTGGCCGCCTCGGCGTCGGATGAGACGCCTGGGACCACAAGGCTGCCGCCCATGGCGGCGATGGTCAGAGCCGAGGCCGTACCGGCCCTCGTCCACAGCGACGGGACACGATTGAGCGCAGTCATGCGCAACCCTTCGTCAACCGCCTGTGAAGGATGACCTGTCGGATTCGGGCTGGCGAAGTAGCCCGGCCGCGTGATGCGGCTTCACCCCAAGGACCGCCCGGAAATGTCTCCGGCGGCCCGTCGTGCTGGGTCCTCCACTCCTGCCGATGCACATCTGTCGACCGGTCGTCCGGGCGGCGGCAGGACTCGGCGTCCGCCCGGACCGCCCCGCCGGTATGGCGGGGGCTTGTCGTCGGAAGGGATCTTCACGCATAAGTGTCCGAAAAACCGAGCGGAATCGGTGGTTTGTGGTGTTAGTCACCACTCACCCGTTCGGGTGGACACCCCTCTGTTCGAGGGGGTGTTGACGAAGTCGACCGCGCCCGCACCAGGGACGGAGGGCCTCATTCCGCCTTTCGGCTACGCGCGTTGCGCAACTTTTACGCACTCAGAAAAGGACCCCTTTGTACTCCATCAGGGGGTACGCCATCTGGTCCGTTTGACACCCGGGCCGGACGCTTCGACGCGCCGCAACCCGGGCGTCGGTGCGTCAACTGTCGGCGTCGGGCGGCAGCGTGACCCGGGCCGCCCGCCGCTCCCCGTCAAGCACGCGCAGAGCCTGGGCCAGTGTCGGGGCGTGCACCTCGCTCTCGCCGCGCTGGTGCATCAGCGCGAGGGCGTCACGCAGCGCCGTCGCCTTGCCGACCAGCGCCTGGGCGGCCCTCAGTCCGCGGTAGGTGTCCCCGGGGCGTGCCGGGTTGATACGGCCGACCAGATCGACCACGTCGAGGTAACGGTCGATCAACTCGGCCTCGGCGCGCGTCAGCGCGGGCAGCGGAGGCAGGTCGGGGATCATCGGGCGATCACCTCGCGCCGGGCGCGGTGCGCGAGGCCTTGCGGCTCGGGATGATCCGGTCGACCAGTCCGTACGCCACCGCCGCCGGCGCGTCGAGGATCATGTCGCGTTCGATGTCCGCGGCGACCTGCTCCGGACGCTGCCCCGTGTGCCGTACGAGCATCTCCTCCAGCAGCTTGCGGGTGCGCATCAACTCCTCGGCCTGGATGACCAGATCGCTCGCCTGTCCCTGGATCGGTTCGGGGGTCGACGGCTGGTGGATGAGCACGCGGGCGCCGGGCAGCGCGAGCCGCTTGCCCGGCGTGCCCCCGGCCAGGAGCACGGCCGCGGCGGACGCCGCCTGCCCCAGGCAGACCGTCTCCACGTCGCAGGTGACGAACCGCATCGTGTCGTAGATCGCCGTCATCGCGCTGAACGAGCCGCCGGGGGAGTTGATGTAGAGCGAGATGTCCTGGTCCGGCGCCAGGTACTCGAGGTGCATGAACTGCGCCATCACGTCGTTCGCCGACGTGTCGTCGATCGGTGTCCCGAGGAAGACGATCCGCTCATCGAGCAGCTTCGCGTACGGATCCAGGGTCCGGTGCCCCGAGCTGGTCCGTTCGGTGAACTCGGGCAGGACATGGCGGGCTGACGGTTCGTTCATGGCTCGCGCCTCCTCTGAAGGACTCCGTAAAAAATGTACAGGACGTACAGATGCCGCTGAAGGCTACTCGCTGACAGCAGAAATCCCGCCCGGGGCGGGGTTGGCGGGGATATGCGGCGGCGGGGTCCGGGGCCGGCGGAGACGGGCGGGGTCGCCCGCTCCAGGCCGGCAGAGACGGGCGACGTCGCCCGCTCCAGGAGGGGTGCCGGGGGCCCGGTCTAAGCTGGACGACATGGCCTACGAGATTCCGGTGACGCAAGCCAGGGCTGAGCTCGCCGATCTGATCAACCGCGTGGTGTACGGCGGTGAGCGCGTCGTCGTGACGCGGCACGGGAAGCCTCTCGTCGCCCTGGTCTCCGCCGACGACCTGGAGCGCCTCGAAGAACTCCCGGACCCCGTGGACGAGCAGGTGGTCAGCTCCCTCTCCAGCGTTCGCGAAGTCGCGTCCGCGCCGCGCGAGCGCCAGCGGTTCGGCATCGCCGCGGAGCACCGGGGGCCCAACGCCTCGTAACCGCAAGGCGGTTCGGATCCTTCGAATCCAGTGGGGTCGTGTGCGCCGTACGCAGGTACGGGGCACACGGCCCCTTCTGTATGGGCGCCCGTTCGGCTGTATGCGCGGGCATCCGGTGATTCGCCGCGCGCGGGCCGCCCGGTGTCTGTGTGCCGTGCCGTATACGGTCCGGCGCCCCTGCCCCCGTGCCGCGCCCTTCGCTCCGGCATCCGGGTGGTCTTGGTCGCCCGGACCCGCCGTCCGACCTGTGCCTGGAGGCGATGCGGCCGAGGTCGCGGGGTGAACCGGGTATGCGGGAGCTCAGATCGCGGTCACGAGTGGATCAAGGTCTGGTTAACGTAGTTGAAACTCCGTCCAACTAACCTGCCGATCCACGCCACCAGGGGTTTTTGTATCCGGATTCGTCAAGATCACGAAAATTGTCTGTGTGTTACATCTATCCCGTCGCGGTGGCTGCGGCAGCCGGACCCCGCACGGTCCGGAGCGAGGACTGTGAGGTGGGACGCCGTGCAACTGACCCCGCACGAGCAAGAGAGGCTGCTGATCCATGTGGCCGC
>NZ_JBHVWZ010000025.1:0-127730 GCF_042881985.1 Streptomyces sp. NPDC058246
GCGGCCACATGGATCAGCAGCCTCTCTTGCTCGTGCGGGGTCAGTTGCACGGCGTCCCACCTCACAGTCCTCGCTCCGGACCGTGCGGGGTCCGGTCGCCGACCGTCATCGAGAGCGTGCCCAGGCCGTGGCGCCGACGCAATGTGCCTCATCCACTACCCAGCGCTCCGCCCAGCTCCCACGCTGGCCTCGGCTGTTCCCCAGCCGGAGGCTCGTGACGATGGCCGCGCCATACGGTGATCTGGCTTCGCAAACCGGCGAGCGCCCGAGCGGCAGCCTTCGCCTTCATCGAGACCTTCTCCAACCGGAGGCGCCCGCGGAAGCATCCGGTCTGGGGCTCCTCACCCCGCTGGAGACCCGGCAGCTATACGACCAAGGATAGCCCTCGGGGCGTAAGCAACGAGTCGTCCAACATGACGGGAAGACTCCAGTCATCGGCTGTGTCCCTGTGCTGGGCCGGCTTCGGTCGCGGTTGAGTGGGCCATATGGCTGTTCCAGTCGCGACGAATCCACCGCATGTACACGCGTTCGACCTCGGCCTCCGCCTCGTAGCGTGACGGCGTGATCAACCCGCTGCGGGTCCTCCACCGCTCGCCAGCTCATCGGCGTCGCCCGTTTTGAGGTCCCCCAGGTGGGTGGCCGACAGCCATCCATAGCACCCTTCGGTCGGTTGATGGATGCCGCTGCGTGAACTGCTTCTCTTGAGCCAGTGATGTCGGAGCGGCCGGCATCCGAACGGAAGGGAAGTGTCATGACAGACATCGGTACCGTTCGTCCCCAGGCCAAGGTCGCTCGCGCGATGACATCCGTCGAGCGAGCCAGTGCGACTGGCCGCATAGGCCGGCCGGGCCGATCAAGCCCCATGAGCCTCACCGCCACGGCTCGCATCGTCGCCGCGCGCAACGACCGCCTGCCAGTCCTGGACAGCTCCGGGGCGCTGGCGCTGCGCCGCACCCGCGCTGCCGGCCCGTACACCCGTGTGACTCGCGTCGGCGTCATGAGCGCACCGCTCAACGGCGACCGTCTCGTCGTCGAGGCGGAGGCTTGCGACGGTGCTCGTCTGCACGTCGACTCCGCCGCCGCGACCGTCGCCCTGCCCGGGTGCCGGCCCGGCCCTGCCAGGTACGACGTCACGCTGACCGTCGGCGACGACGCCGAGCTCCGCTGGCTGCCGAAGCAGCTGATCAGTGCACGCGGCAGCGAGCTGCGGATGCACACCCGCGTCGAACTCGCCGCCACCGCACGGCTCGTGCTGCGCGAGGAGCAGGTCCTGGGCCGTCACGGGGAGGAGACCGGCAGCCTGGCCAATCGCCTCACCGTCCACCGCGCCGGCCGCCTGCTGCTCGACCAGGAACTGGCCTATGGCCCCGCGGCCCCGCCTGGCTGGGACGGCCCGACCGGGCTCGCCGGCCACCGGGCTGTCGGGCAACTCCTGGTCGTCGACCCGGAGTTCGACGAGCACTCCGCCGAGCCCCGCCGGCTCGCCGACACGGCCGTCCTCACCCCTCTCGCGGGACCCGCCGTCCTGGTCACGGCCCTCGCCCCGGACGCCCTCATCCTCCGTCGCCTCCTCGACACCGCGCTGACCGAATTGACCACCGCCGTGCCCTGTGGGCGGCGCTGACGGCCACCCACTCCGGGCCGCGCCGGCCTCGCCCGGGAACTCGGCCGCCTCTATGGCAGCTCGGGCCGGGTTGCTGCAACCGCCTGCTGGACAACAGGGCAATACGACAGCAGGGCGACATGCGACAAAGGCGCGGCTGCCTGGAAACCGCGTGGACAACGCCCGTCGGTACGCGCTGGAGCACGCGACCGCGTTGATGTTGCAGCGTGCCCTGCTTCTTCGAGCCCTACCCCATCTTCCCGGCATCAAGGTCGGACGCAGGTACCTGCCCGCAATCGGGCCGGTCGGCGTCGGAGGGGATTGGTTCGACCTGATCCCGCTGTCGGGAACATCGCGTGGGACTGGTCGTCGGAGACGTCGCGGGACACGGTATGCGGGCGCCCGCCACCATGGGGCTTGGGGCTGCGCACGACGGTCGCCGCGCCGGCACCCCGGAGTCAGCGGGCTACGCGGATGAAGACCCGGCGCTGGGCGTGACCTGCCTGTACGCAACCTATGATCCGGCCTTGCGGCACCGCGTCGCGGCCCGGGCAGGCCACATCCCTCCGGTGCAGGTCACCTCCGACGGGAAGGCCCGACTGGTGGACTTTCCCGTTGGTCCCCCCTGGGTCTGGGCGGCCTGCCGTTCGAAGCCGCCTCCATCCACATGCCCGAGGGCAGCATCCTTGCCCTGTTCTCCGACGGGCTCGGCCGTCGAGAACCGCACAGACGAGATCGATGTCGGCCTGTTCCTGGTGGCCCAGTTGACGCAACACGGTGAACACAATTTTTCGCCGCCGGGCAAGACGATCTTGGATGACCCAAGTCGCCGTGAACGGCGACGGAGCCGGGCACGGTACCGGCTGACGCACTCCGTGTGAGACAGGTCAGGACGTGTGCGGCAGATAGCCGGGCGCCCACCACGCAGGAGCGCAGGCCACGGCCGCGTCGACCATGTCGTCCTTCGTCACCGATGGGTCGTTGAGCCGATTCGGGTACGTTCGGGCAGGCTGTGAAAAGCGTCGAGCACGGTGCCGTCATACGGCCGTGCGCCGATCGGAGGGCCCAGGCATGGTTCTGGGCCGACGAAGGCGCCGGCACGGAGGAACCCGACCGATCCTGGTCGTCGGAACGTCTGGCCCTGCACCGCTCGGCCGTCGTCGAGGCCACCCGCTGGCTCACCGACCCCAAGAAGGCCGACGGCTGAGGTGCTCCGCGCGTGCCTGGAAGACCCTGGCTCGGGCCCGGGCATACCCGATCTATGAGTTGCGTTCGCCGCGCTACAACGCGCTGTGCTGCCGCATGACTTGAAGAGCCTGCGTTGCCACGTGCAGTGAGAGGCATGAGCGTGGGTCGTCGAGATCGAGGGCGAGGATGCGCTGGATGCGCTCCAACCTCTCGTACAGGGACGGTCGCGACATCTTGGCAGCCTCGGCCGCAGCCGTCTTGTTGCGTCCGGCCTCGAGATAGCAGGCGAGTACTGATGTCAGACGGGTACCGTGCCGGGCATCGTACTCAAGGAGCGGGCCGAGCTCGTTCTCGACGAAACTCTGCATGCGGCAGTCGTCGTGCAGGAGCCGCAGCAGACCCGGGAGCCGCATGTCCTGCGCCCTGATGTAGGGGCGGTTGTCGATTGGCTGATCACTGCGCAACACCACCCCGAGAGCCTGCATCGCCGATGTCAGCGTGCGTCGGGCGTCATGGATGGAAGGCACCGGCCTGCCGACGGTGATGATGATGCTGGGGTCCTTCGGGCTGCCCCCGCTGGCGGGAACGAAGCACTCCCTGGTCAGGGCCCGAAGAGCGCGGGAGAGGGAATCGATGACCTTTGCGGCGTCTTCCTGGGAACCGACCGCCATGAGGATGGCGACGACGCCGTTGTCGAGTGCCGCCATGAGGGCACGAACGCGTTGACGTTGCAGCGCTGTTACGACGATGTCCTCCAAGCAACGCACCTCCGAACGCGACGGCCGGTGGCTTCCGTGCTGGCGGACGGCGATGCCGATGAGCTGACAGTTCTCGAGGGGAAGTCCCATGGCCCGCGAACGCAGCGCCGCTTCCTTCGCCGTGAGCGAGTGTGCCAGGACGGCTCTGAGCAAGGCCGCATGCGCCTGGCGTTCGGCATACTCCTCACTCGCCCCGATCAGCTGGTTCAGAGCCAGGGTCTCCGCCCCCCGCCTCAAGATCAGAAAGGGCAGCTCCGATTGGACCTCGGTCGTCGTCGTGCCTCCTCGGCGACGCGCGGGCAATAGCAGCAGGCGGCCCCAGTCCTTGCCCCGCGCACCCACGGTGGCGGTCAGCCACTCCTCCTGACCCGCGGGGCTCGCCGAAACGTTCGTGGGTATCTGGCGGGACTGGTCCTCCCATCCGGTCAGGAGGTCGGCAGGGTCCTCGTTGGCGGAGTCGTAGGCGAGCACCTGGTGTGCCAGGTTCTCGAGAACCACCGGACGGCCGGACAACAGAGCGATCTGGTGCACGACCTCCCAGGGGCTGGCACCCTCGAGCGCAAGCTCCGTGAAGACGTGGTGCACTTCCTCCGTTGCTTTCTGGACAGCGAGTCGGCTGTCAGCGATGGCCAGATTGACGGCTTCGGCGATCTGATTCAGGTGCGCGGGTGGCTGCAGTGTCACCAACGGAACCCGGTTGCGCTCGGCCGCCCGGACGATTTCCTCCGGCAAAGATTCCTCGTAGCGCCGCCCCAGCAAAATCACCAGTCCCGACACGCCGGATGCAGCCAAGGAGGCAAACAGCGGGTCGATTTCCTCGTCGGCATCTGGAAAATTGTCGCCGATGGTGAGGAGCAATTGCTGGGCCTGCGGCATCTGGCTTGCCGAGACCGTCTCGCTGGGGTGCACCCACCGGACGGGCACGGAAAGGGACTCTTTCCCAGCGACGACCTCGGGCGCGCTTCGTGCTACGACATCAAAGCCGAGCACATCCGCCAGACTCACCATATTCCGCTCCAGCTACGTCCTGCTCAGCCCTGATCCATCCCCGGCAGCTCTCACATGACGCCCCGGAGCGCTTTGTCACGGGCAGCGTAGAAACCGCGGTGGGCGTGGCCAACCAGGGTTGCGCAAACTGCAACTCCACGTGGTGCAACGGTTGCAACCGGAATATCCGTTTTTGACGGACTCCCTTACTCTCCCGATACGTTGCGGTGAAGAGGAGCGGAGGTTGTTGCGATGGGCCACGCTTACCTGGTGCGGCGAATCGGCCGGTTCTACACGGTGATGTGCATGAGGACGCGCAGGGTCGTCTATGCCACCACCAGCCCGCGGCTTGCGGGGAAGCGGGCTCGGTTCCTCGGCGCAGTTGACGCCTCCGGACCCTTTGCTCGGGTGCCCGAGCAGCGCTGGCCCGCCGACTGACTGATCGTTTCAAAAGGTCCTGCCAAAGTCACCGGACGTGGCAAAGGTGATCAGGCGGACGGCCCGGCCAGGGCAGACTTTGTGGTTGTCGTCACGCTGTTGACAGTAGATGCGCGAGGTCAGCGGGGAGATCGGCAGGCGCTGCTGTCGGGGGACGTCTCCACGTCTATCCACACGGTTTTACCGCGTCCGCTGGGGGAGTTGCCCCAGTCGGAGGTCAGGCTCTCGACGATGATCAGACCCCTTCCGTGCTCCGCGTACTCGTTCTCTTCCTCCGAGACCATGATCGACGCCGGCACGGGCGGCGTCGGATCCGCGTCGCGGACCTCCAGGCGCAGATGATCGGGGTACTCCCGCAGCCTCAGATCGACATCACTGTCCGCGTGGATCAGAGCATTGGTCACTATTTCGGATGTCATCAATTCGAGGCTGTCCACCATCGCGTCCAGTCCCCAGGTGTGCAGGCTGTCCCGTACGAATTGCCGGGCGGCCTTCACCGCGTGCAGGTCGTGACGCTGGAAGCTGATACGAGAGATATGGCGGCGAGGTCCGAGAGCCGGTCCTTCGTAGCGGGCCAGAAGCAAAGCCACATCGTCACCATGCGTCTCGTGCAGGGCCGCCTCATCGACCAGCCGGTCGGCAAGCCTCTCCAGAGATGCCTCAGAAGATCCGGCCGCGGAGGCGAGTGAGGAGCGTGCGGTGAGGGTGGAATCCCGAGCACGGGACTGGACGAGTCCGTCGGTATAGAGCATGAGCAGTGTTCCAGGCATCAGTGCCACTTCTCTCCCCACGTATGTGGCATTCGCTTCTGTTCCCAGGGGGAGATTCGCCGGCACTTCAAGTGCACTGACGGAGCCGTCAGGGGTGCGTATCAGTGGTGCAGGGTGACCAGCCAGGGCCGCTTCACCGACCCCGCTGCCCATGTCGAAGCTGATGAAACAGCATGTGGCCAGGAGGTCGGTGTCCAGCTCGGTCAGGAGGTGGTTCGCCCTTGCCAGGACAGTGCTGGGTGGGTGCCCTTCCGTGGCGTACGCGCGAACCGCACTCCTCAACTGGCCCATGACGACGGAGCTTTCGATGTTATGTCCTTCCACGTCGCCGACCACCAGTGCGATACGACCGCCGTCCAACGGGATCATGTCGTACCAGTCGCCGCCCATACCTGCCGTCGACGGTGCCGGCACGTACCGGGCTGTGGTCGCCATTCCTGGAACCTCGGCAAGAATGCGAGGGAGCAACTTCTTCTGCAGACTCTCGGCGAGTGAGCGCGCACTCTCATCGAGACTTGCCCGCTCAAGAGCCGGGCCCAGAAGGTGCATCATCATCATGGAGACGGCTCGCTCTTCCGGGCTGAACTTCCGTGGCCGGTCGAAGCCGAGGACGCAGACGCCCACCGGGCGCCCACTCAGCACGATCGGCAAGCATGCGCTTGCTTCCAGATCGTCTTCGACTGCAGTCGGGTATGCCTGGACGAGAGTACTGCGGTCCTCAAAGAACAGAGGTGTTCGCTTATGCAGCGCGTCGGCATCAGGGTGGTGGGAGTCCGCCGCTGATCCATGCAATCGTCTCAGCGCCACCGTCGAGTATCCGCTGTGCCCCACCACCCACAATCTGCCTTCTTTGAGCATGCTGACGAGAATCGCCGTGGCGCCGAAAGGAGCTGCGATGCGCGACTGGGCAGCTGTTATGACATCACCTACGCTCGCCGCTTCGCCCAGCTCGGCAGCCAATTTATGCACCTGGTACATGAAGCTGACCTCTGTCGAGCCGGCAAGGTCAGGCAAGCCCCAATTGAAACTCGCGGGCCCCGGTGCGAGCGGTTTGCGATGATATATGGGAAGCAAGGATGGCTTGGTGCTGCAGCGCATGGAGGTGTTCTGGTCGGCCATGCCTTGCAAGGTATTTCCGAGGTCCCTTGCTTTGTGGAGCAGGTAGGTGACCTCCTGCTGTTGCAAGAAGGAGGGGCTGGGAGGTATCCAAATGAAGGTAAGGACACCGAAGCTGCTTCTTTCCGTGCATATCGGGACGGAGACCACCGAATAGGGGAAGGGGACGTGGCTGGCCAGTCGTAGACCGGAGACGTTGGGGGCGGGAAATCCGGCCTTCGCCAATTCTCCGGTACGGAATGCGGTGGCCGACGCATAAGGGTCGTCCACGTCCACTTGCTCCGGCATGGTGAAGATGGCCGGAGGTGCACCGCCGATGATCACGGCTCGAAGGGTCCGGTTGTCATCCGCAAGCAGGTAGGCGAGTCCGGTGTTCGCCCTCAGCTTTTCGATCACCTCACGCACGGTGGCGGCGAGAGCGGTGTCACGACGTAGGTTCTCGTGTTCGACCGTCCGCTTGTTCATGAGCTGCAGCTTCGACTGAGACATCCCCTCTGCGAAGGGGAGGGCGGTGGTCCCCGTGCCCAATGATCCTCCTGAACGGGGTTGCCCGCACTCGTCGTCCAGGGACGTCGGCCGCCTTCATGTGCCAGGCCATGACAGGCCGGGGGCGTGGTGCCGAGACGCGGACCGCGATGTCGGGCAGGCGCAGCTGTCGAAGAGTCCTACGCATCGCGTCGTCCGCGACGCCCGCCCCGGCCGGCATGACGGCCGAGGCGGGGGCCTGCCACACACAGGCGCGGCCCGGGCCGCGCGGTGACGACCTCCTCATCAGGGTGTCGCAGCGGACTGGCCCGGTGTCCGTGACCTGCCGTCGCTGCGGGTGATGGTCACCGCCGGCTGTCGGAGCATGCCTCGGCCCACATCTGGAACACAGCGGTTCAGCCGAACGGTGCGCTGTTGCCGAGGCGGGTGAGGTCCGACTCCCCTCGGAGGGTGTCGGAAGGGACGGCGGGGGTACGGCCAGGAAGGCAGACCCTGACCGATGTACCGCGGGCGACGGGGAGGAAGTCGAACCTGCCGTGCGCCGCCTCCACCCGTACGCGCAGTGACGCCAGGCCGATATGGCCCCGCGCAAGGCGGTCCGGCAGCATCGTCGGGTCGAAGCCCTTACCGTCATCCGTCACGGTCAGGCAAATGGAGCCGTCCAGCTGCCTCAGCTTGATGCGCAGGTGGGAAGCTTCGGAGTGCCGAACGGCGTTCCCGATCAGTTCTCGTGCGACTCCGAACAGCAGCACGTCGTGGGTGTTCGGCACCTCGGGCAGGTCGCATTCGGCCGTCATCTTGCCGCGTGTCTGTGCCGTCTGCGCCAGTGATCTGATCGCGGCGGCGAGACCGGCCGCCTCCAGCACTGCCGGATGCAGTTGGTAGGTGGTCTGCCGCAGGTCTTGAGCCACCTCCGTCAGCGTGACGTCCGCCCGGCTCAGCGCGGTCCTGTCCCCGGTATCGGCGAACTCCTCCAGGTCATGGCGCGAGGCGAGGATCGACTGCAGCGGCCCGTCGTGGATCGCTTCGGCCATGATTTTCCGCTGGTGCTCCTCTGCACCGATCACCTGTGCCAGGAGATCCGCCCGGGCATCGATGAGCTCGCCGATCCGCAATGTCCTGCTGCGGTGCGCTGCCGACAGCAGGAAGACCAGAGCGCAGACCATGAGATGGGCACAGACGAGGATCCACACGCGAAGCCATGTCAGCTCCGTGACGGCAGCGGGATCCGTTGTCAGGGCGACCACGAAGGCAACGGCGTTGAACGCCAGCGTGATCGCCGTCGTACCCAGGCGGATGTTGAAGGCGCAGAAGAGTGGAAGGACGAAGAGAAAAGGCAGGAAGAGGTTGGGTCCGTCGGACAGTTGGAGCAGGAGGAAGACGGCGATGACATCGATGATGCCGGATGCCGCCACGGCCGGTACGTAGAGCCTCTGCGGGGGGTTGGCATACCACCACAGCAGTCCACCGAGCGTACAGACCGTATAGGCTCCAACGACCCACAGCAGTGCCTGCCAGCGGTCGCGTGGCGTGTCCATGATGGCGGTGACGGTGAGCATGGCCGCCAATGCCAGACGGAACCAGTACCGCAGGAGTTGGATGCGCCTGCCGTACTCGGCGAAGACCATGTCTTTCGCGGTGCCTGCCACTGCGCTCTCCTGATATGCCTCGAATCGAACTGCCCTGGCGGCTTGGCCGGCCGATGATGCCGGCACCCGCTGCTTGGTTGTGAATGATGTGCTCAA
Source organism: Streptomyces sp. NPDC058246 (assembly GCF_042881985.1). Lineage (NCBI taxonomy): Bacteria > Bacillati > Actinomycetota > Actinomycetes > Kitasatosporales > Streptomycetaceae > Streptomyces > Streptomyces sp. NPDC058246. The sequence goes on from NZ_JBHVWZ010000025.1 coordinate 9,092, forward strand.
GCTTCTCCAGACCGGCTGAGTCATCGACGTACCGCAGGCAATGCTCCCGCCCAGGCCACCGGCAACCGAGGTGACGAATTCAAGCGAGGCCGAAGCAGCGATCCCAGGAGCGGCCGACGGGATCGGACTGAGGCCCTCTGGTGACGTCGAGCAGTACGCAGGCCACTCCGGCGGCGCCTTCCAGCAACCCTGCCCTGTCGGCTCGCTCCGGCGGCATGTCGACGGAGTTGCTACGGACGACATGAGGGAACAGGAAGGGGGTTTCCGCGTCGGCCTCCGCCAGCACAGCCGCCGTGATCCTCCGGCAGCCTTCGATGAGATCGGCATCTGCGGAATGAGATGCGACACGGGCTGTCGTCTGCAGGAATCCGGCGTACCCGTGGCAGATCGTCGGGCCGTCCAACCCCCATTGCGTCTGTGCGCGTGCCAGATCAACACGCAGGACCGCGACCGCTTGCTCGCACCATGGGGGTCGGTTCAGCAGTGCACCGGCCCGGTACAGCGCTGCCGCCACGCCCGGTGTGCCGTAGCACCACCCGGTTTGGACCGCGCTCCTGGGGCGAAGCTCGTCGGTGATCTGCTCCAGGAGGGCAACGCGGTCGGGCCAGCCCGCCTTGGGACTCCTGGGCTTCGCCCAGTGCGAGAGCCACTCGGCCATGCAGTTGATGGCGGAGAGTTGACCGGGCACCTCGTATCCATACGCCAGTGCGGAGCACAGCACCGCCATCACGCCGGCGATACCGTGCGCCATACCCGTGTCGAAGAAGCCGTCCGGGTAGTGGCCGCGCTCCTGCTCGGTGAGCAGACTTTCGGCGGGCAGCCACCAGCCCGGCACTTGCCGGCCATGAACCTCGATAGGGCGAGCCAGTCCCACCAGGTACTCCAAGGACCCGGTCATCGCCATCCTGACGTCAGCAGCGTTTTCAGCCGCATCCGCGGCGCTGTCCAGCAGCAGCCGGGTCGTTCCGGACAATCCAGTGATCAGGTCGTATTCGCCCGGCTCCTTGACCGCACGAGAGTCGGGTCGGCGCGCCGCCTTCAGGCGTCGCAGCTGAACCGTGGCGAGCCACTGCGCCAGTGCGGCGCGCAACGACTTGTAGTCATCGAAGGAACCGGCGCAGGTCTGCGCCGCGGCGAGCAGCGCCGCAGGACCGTTGAACAGGCCCGTTCCAGCAGGCTTCGGCAGCGCCTGCACGGCGCGCGAAATGTGCCGGTGGGCGACCGGCCGATACGTCTGATCACTGCGCGCCAGCTCGCCATACAGGAGGGCCGGGCCAGGAAGCCCCGCCCCCAGACTCAGCGGGTGCCACACCGGAATCCCGTAAGCCGCCTCGATACGGGTTTCGGCCCTGCGCGTCACTGACTCGACGCGTTCTGGCCGCGTCAGTCGCGCGGCCACCTCCTCGACGGCCCGCTCGGCCCGAGCCGCCAGGGGACCGGTGACGAGTGCTGTGGTCTGTGCAATCACGGACAACCCTCCTGTCTCTTCCATCGCTGACGGCCGAGACCGTCGCCGGGTGCCCGAATACCACCGTCGGCCGGAAAGCGGGCAGACCTTGCAGCGGTGCTGCCTCGCCGGACAGCCATCGGGTCATGAAGACTCCGCCCAGCCGGGCAGGACACGATCGGTCCTCTGCGAGCACGGCCTCGGCGCCGGTCATACCTGCCGTTCCTTCGGGAGCCCGTGTAGCGGATGGCTCCCGAATGGCGGAACTGGCTGAGTCCTACTCTGTGCCGCCACCCCGGGAGCCGGTATCCGACGATCAGTGGATCACCCGGGGGAGCCCACCGGGCTGAGCAGGCCGTCGGCGGGTCGTTGAGCAGGCCGCCTGTGCTCGCGCAGGAGTGCCGAACACGCCGGCCGCCATCGAGGGTATTGAACCGCCGTCACCGAGCAGCCGGGGTGGAACTGTCGACGGCCGATGTGCCAATGCCCTGGCACGGAACCACGACGCCCTGGCCCGCACGCTTCGCAGTCATGATCCACCTGGCCAGGATTGACATGATGGCCCGCCATTCACCGGACAAGCCGACATCATCCGACATAAGGTTACATTTCAAAGCAAACGATCTATATCGGGACGAAATTACTGGCAGACGATGACATCCGGGAACTCGAACCCTTCAGGCACGGGCACAGTGCACCGTCTGCGTCGCTGGACGGCCTCTGTGCCGCACCGGGTGCTCACAGCGTTGCAGCGGACGCAGGCCGGTCTGGCCGTGCTCGCCGTAGCCGTGGGGGCCGGCGCCGGCTTCGGCGCGATCGTGTTTCGGTGGCTGATCGAGGGCGTCACGCGCGTCATGACCGGGCATGCCGACTACTCGTCCGCCGGCCGGGCGGCCAATCCCCTGGTTCCCTGGCTGGGGCCGTACTTCGTGCTGCTTGCCCCCGTGGTGGCCGGATTGGTCTATGGCCCGCTGGTGTACCGATACGCGAGAGAGGCACGCGGACACGGAGTTCCGGAAGTGATGTATGCGGTCGCCCGACAGGGCGGCAGGATTCCGCCCAGGGTCGCGGTGGTCAAGGCGCTCGCCTCGGCAGTGTGCATCGGCGGTGGCGGCTCGGTCGGCCGCGAAGGGCCGATCGTGCAGATCGGCTCCGCCCTCGGTTCCACGGCAGGCGTGGTCGTACGAATGAGTGAGGAGCGCCTACGGACTCTGGTCGCCTGCGGGGCCGCCGGAGGTATCGCGGCGACCTTCAACGCTCCGCTGGCAGGCGTCTTCTTCGCCATGGAACTCATCCTCGCCGAGTTCACCGCCCGCACCTTCGGCATGGTGGCCCTGTCCTCGGTGACCGCGTCCGTGATCGGCCGCGCAGTGCTGGGCGACCGGCCCTTCCTGCACATGCCCCCGATGCAAGTGCACCACCTTGCCTCCTACGCCCTGTACGTGCTGCTGGGCCTGGCGGCCGGCGTGGTGGGTGTGGTCTTCACCAAGGTCCTCTACTGGATCGAGGATGCCTGCGATGCCGTCTGGCGCGGCCCGGAGTGGCTGCGCCCGGCCGTGGGAGGGGTCGTTCTGGGCCTGATCCTTCTCGCGCTGCCGCAGATGTACGGCGTTGGCTATCCGGTGCTTGAGAAGGCGGTGATCGGTGGATACGGCATCGTGTTCCTCCTCGTGCTGCTTGTCGGCAAGATCGTGGCCAGCAGTGTGACCATCGGCATCGGCGGTTCGGGCGGTGTCTTCGCGCCGTCCTTGTTCGTCGGCGCGATGCTCGGCAGCGCGTGGGGACAGCTCTTCGGAATCTGGGCTCCCGGGGTGACCGGGCCGGCTGCTTCGTATGCGTTGATCGGCATGGGGGCGGTCTTCGCAGGCGCGGCGCGCGCACCCATCACCGCCGTGATCATCACGTACGAACTGAGCGGCGATTACGGGCTGATCCTGCCGCTGATGGTTGCCGTCGCGGTCGCCACGGGCATCAGTCATGCGCTGAGCCGGGACACCGTCTACTCCGCGAAGCTGCGCCGGCGCGGGGTCGACCTGGAACGGGCGGGCCCACCTGCGATCACAGTGGGGGAGGCCATGGAGCCTCCGCCGGACAGCCTTCCGCCCGACGCCACTTTGGGGGAGGGCGTCGACAGGCTACGGCGCACACGGCGCAGCAGTGTGCCGCTCGTGGACGCCGCGGGGCAGTACCAAGGCGTGGTGGGCGCCATGGCGACCACCGACGCACTGGAGGCGGGCATGCCTCTCTCGTGCCGCCTCGCGGAGCTGAGGAACTTTCCTCCCGCCGTACAGCCCGGGCAAGAACTGCGCGAGGTCCTGGCATTGTTCACCGAAAGCGACGACGGCGTGCTCCCGGTCCTGGACAGCACACGCGGGCACCTCGTGGGATGGCTCTCGCAGCGTGCCGCCCTACTGGCCCTCATTCCCGCCGACGGCTCCCCACGACAACCGTGAAAACCGGCATCGCACGGCTCTGGAGCGCGCATGGTTCGCATGGATCCCGGTCAAAGGAGGCTGCACGTGTAGTGAGGCGGGGAATCCGGCCGGGCGGCCGCCCCAGCCGCCCTGGTATCGGCGGTGTCCTTGCCGGTCACGGCGTTCGGGGATCGTGGGCTTGGTCCGGCGTCGGCGCAGCTGGCCGCGACAGGCTCGGGAGGTGTAGATCGAGCGCACGAGCTGCTGATACGCCCGCTTATCCCCTTGCGCATGCACCCGCCAGTTTGTCGCCGAACCGGGCACCTCGCCGACGGCTGGTCACCAGCCATGTGCCCGTGCGCCGTTGGATACGCCCAATGGCATAGATGCCCGGTCGCGGCGGTACCTGTGCACGGTCAGCAGCCTTCACCGCGGCAGGGTCCGCGATCGTGGTGCGACGACGCGGGCGCTGCACATGCCCGGCAGGTGGATCCCACCATCCGGTCAACCGGTTAGGGGACGCGGTGCGGCCCGGGCGGACGGCAGCCTGAGTACGTACCTGACCGGAGTGAAAGGAGTGGGGTATGGCCCCGCAGCGGACACCGCTACCAGTTGCCCTGGAAACCGTCCCGGAGGTCTCCCGTGCACTCGACGGGCGAGGACTGGGCGTTCTGCTGCCCGAAACGATCCACTCCTTCAACGGCCGCAACGACAACTGGTCGGGCCGGACCAGCACCGGAGCACAGATCTTCCTCAAGAAGATCGAGGGCCCTCACGCACAGCAGCGTTTCGACCGGACCCTCCGGTTCGAGAGGCTGCGCCGGCAGGGCCGAGCGCCGGTGCCTGCTCCGCGGTGCCTGGGATGGGACGAGTCGTCGCGCATCATGATCTACGAGTTGCTCGACGGAGCCCGCAGCGCGTCGGATCTCGCCGATGACGAGGCCTTCACCCAGGAACTCGCCGACGAGGCCGGCAGAGTGGTCGGACGCCTGCACAACATGCTGGTCGAAGTCCCCGAAGTGCACGGCATGCGGCCGGTACGGATTCTGCTCGACGGCCAGGAAGCGGTCAGCGCCGCAGCCTACGCGTCGGCCAGCGGAGCGTTGCTGGAGCTGTGGGGGCTGTTCCAGGGGGACGCGACACTGGCCGCAGCGGTCGACCGTCTGCAGCGCAGCACCGATCAGGCACCGCGAGCCCCCATCCACGGCGACCTGCGATTGGACCAGTTCCTCTGCTCGGCACATGGACTGAGCATGGTCGACTGGGAAGAATTCTGCTACGCCGACCCCGCCCGGGATATCGGCGCATTTATGGGGGAGTGGATTCACCGCGCGCTGTCCGCAGGTCTCACCGAATCTCCGACGGACAATGAAACACTCATGAAATCCTGGGGTCAGGAACTGGACCGCAGGATGCCCTTCATACGTGCTTTCTGGGACGGTTATGTGGGGGAGAGGGTGGTGACCGATCCCGAGCTTGGCGTGCGGACCGCCGGCTTCACGGGCTGGCATCTGCTCGACCGGGTCATGGCCGGCTGCATAGAACGGCATAAACTCACGGCTCTGCAGCGGGCTCAGATAGGTATCGCACGGACCATCATGATTGATTCCAAGAACTTCCTGGAGATCACCGGAATCGAGGCCGATACGGCAAGCAAGGAGCTGGTGGCGTGACAACCGAATCTTTTCAGATCGCAGACAGAGTGAGGCAGGTGATCGCCGCGGTGGAAATAACCTCCGCGCACGATTTCTCCGCCTTCCGGGTGGGCGATGTGGAATTCCAGTCCGAAAAGCTCCGTGAATTCCGCGGAAAGCTGAGTGCCGCCCTCTACGACACGCTCCACGCCGGCCGCGATTCGCAACGGCAGCAGCCGCGCTGGATCCGCGACCCAGCCTTCGAGGAGAAGCTCGCCGCCGCGACCCCGCACCAGTACACGATCGGTACCGGGCGGTACGCGGGACGTCTCGACAACGGCAAGATCCTCGCCGATCTGCCCACCATCCGGGTCAAGCTCACACCCGACAGCGTCGAGGGGCCGGCGCACCGCGAAATCGGCGACCTGCTCACGCTTCGCCTGCCGGCGTCCCGGCCCGCGCTGTCTCCCGGGTTCTACCTCGCCGACAGCCCGAATGGGCCGCCACCCGCCGGCCCGCTGCTGCGCCTGTACGTACACCTGACGGATCCCGACGAAGCCGTCGCCGCCTGGCGGACGTGCCTGCTCACGCTCGCGACGCACGGCGCCCGCTACCGCGCGAAGATCAGCTCGGCTTCCTGGCTGTATCCGCGCATGGATGCACTCGTGGTCTACCTGGGGCAGGACGCCTGGACAGCCGTGGGCGAACTCGTGGACGCCCTCGCGGCCCTGACGGGAAAGGGCACGGCCACCTCAATACTGGCTTCGCGCCTTGCACCGGGCATTTCCTACGCCTGGGAACCGGCCGATGCCAGAGCGGGCAAGAGCGGTATGAGCTTCGGACAGCACCGCAGCGCCGCCCTCACCGATGGGCTGATCACCGCGGCCGCGGACCCGGGTACCACTCGAGAGGCAGCCGTCTGGCAGGCGCTGCACGACGCCAACATCGATGCCGGCGCCCCCGAACGCAATCTCGACTCCCCCCACCTGCAGTGGTGAAGGCAGCCTGCGACTCAGGCCGGCCGGGCTTCTCAGCGTCCGGCACCTACCCACAGCCGAGTCAACAGAGGAAGCCTCCCGACCATGAGTGCACCGCTCGGCCGCAAGGCCAGTGCCTCGACCATGCCGAACCTCAGGCACGGCAACACGTACGAGACGCTGTCCCTGGTCAAGAAGATCCCGGATCTGTCGGACGTGCGACCCGAGCCAATACTCTGAGGCCCGTCCGCACTATCTGGGAGAGTCATGACAAGTAGGTTCACTGAGTTGGCCGTTGACTGCCATGATCCTGAGAGACTCGCGTCCTTCTGGTGCGAGGTCCTGGACTTCAAGGTGATCGACCGGAGCGAGGGCAAGGTCGAGATCGGCTCCTGGGTGCCGACGCTTGAGGATGTTCGGGCCCGTCAGATGCCGCCCACCCTTCTGTTCATCCAGGTACCCGAGGGCAAAGCCGTGAAGAACCGGCTTCACCTTGACGTCAGCCCGATCGACGGCAGCACCGAGGACGAGGTCACCAGATTGCTCGGCCTCGGCGCCACCAAGGCGGATGTGGGCCAAGGCTCAGACCGGAACTGGGTGGTCATGGCAGACCCCGAGGGCAACGAGTTCGACGTCCTACGCACCCTGGCTCCGCAGAACTAGGCGCGAGCAGGCGCCCACACCCCGTCGCACATCGCAACCGTCACGTTGCCGAGAAGACTCAATGCCGAGGCAAGCAACGCGCTGCCGCGATGCTCAACGGGAGCTGGGGCGGACACACATGCGGCGGCTGCGCCGCCTGAAGTCAGGCCATCCGCTACATCGCCGACGAGGTCGTCGGCGATGTACCGGGCGCATGAAGCTCGCCATGGACGCGGATCTCGTCCTCGTGCTGTCCGAGCCGGCTGGGGGGCGGCATGGAGGGGGAGGCCCGGAACGGCTCGGCCCGGGCGGCCGTGCACGGCCGGGAGCAAGCTGCCGTCGGCGATCACAGAGCCGCGGATCCGCAATCGGCGGAGTAACGTTTGTGGCAGTTTCAGAGCCCGCATGTTATCCGACACTATGTAATTGCTCCCAAGTGTAGGAGTGATGCATTAACCGGCTTCACGTAATCAGGTGTAGAGGAGTTCGGCCTGCCACTGGTCCTGCGGCTGCTGATGCAGGTTCAGGTAGGCTTCGGCCAGTTTCTCGGGAGAAAAGCGGGGGTTGTCACCACCGATGAAGCCACCGACCGTCACGGTGGTCACGTGCACGTCGGAGCCCTGCTGCTGCTTGTGGAGAGATTGGACGTATGCGCGCAGCGACGCCTTGCCCACCGACAGAGACGTGTACTCGGGCGAGGGGTCCAGAGCCAAACCACCACCGGTGAACAGCAGGCTCCCTCGGCCGTCACGCAGGAGCGGGAGGACCGTCTGGGCCGCGACGACGGCTCCAGCGACGTTGACCGCGAGGGTGTGTGCAAACTCCCGTGCATCCAGCTCGGTGGGTGTGTCAGGGCTCATCAGGGCCGCGTTGTACACGAGCACATCCGGCGACCCGACCTCGTCTGCGGCACGCGTGAGCGCAGCCTCCAAGCCTTCGGGATCGGCTGCATCCACCGAGTAGGCGCGCGCTGTGCGGCCCTCAGCGGTCAGCTCAGACGCGTACTTGGCCAGGCGCGCCGCGTCACGCCCGAACAACGCCACAGGGTGGCCGTCCCTGGCGAAGGCCTCCGCGAGGGCCAGGCCGAGGCCGGGGCCGACTCCGATGATCAGCGCGGATCCCTTAGTCATGATTGCTACTCCTTCTAATCGGGGGATGATCTTGTTCCGCTTTTGACGGACAGCATTGGTGGGGTGGTCAGGCCGGGAGGGCGGTCCCGAAGCATCGCGATCACCGAAGGCATGAACCGCACCTCCACGACCGGCTTCACTGCCGGACGGCTGCCCCGCAGACCCCGCCCACACGCCACGGCACCGAGAAGACCCCAGCTCAGCGAGGTACAGCTTGATTCACCACCACGTTCTCAAGACATTCAGATCCCAGTCCCAACTGTCGTCTGACCGACGGCCGACACCGAATCCCGCGACCACCTGTCATTCGGCCACCGGCGAGCGGGAGGCTGGCGGCGGCATGGCACGGCTAGCGAGCGCGAGGGCAGCCATGATGGCGATTTGAGCGACACCGGCAGCGGCGAAGGCTTGAGAGATGCCGTGGTTCTCAAGGCCGAGGTAGAGCGTGCCGATCGTGGCGACGCCGACGGCAAGGCCGCTTTGCTGGATGGTGACGAGTACCCCTCCACCGACACCGGCGTGATGCTGCGGAACCTCGGATAGCACGAGGCGGAACAGCGATCCGAACACGAGAGCTTGGCCGAACCCGACAACGGCCAGAGCAGGGGCCAGAGAGAGCAGGCTGACGTGCGGCCACTTGCCGGTCACGACGACGACCAGGCCGATCAGTCCGATCCCGTTCACTGTTGCTCCGAGAGCGACCGTGATGCGGCCACCGAAGTGTGTGACGACCTTGGGGGCGAGGAGCGAGCCGATGAAGAAGGCGATGGCCATAGGGACGAGGGCGAGGCCACTTTGAAGCGGGCCCGCGTGCAGTCCGTCTTGCACCGTGAGCGCGAACACGAACATGAGTGCGCCGTAGCCGAGCATGAACAGGAGCTGTAGGAGCAGCCCTCGGTGCATCGACCGGGTTTTCAGGAGGGATGGCGGCAGCAACGGGACTCCACCGCCGCTCTCGAAGCGACGCTCGAAAACGATGGTGATGAACGCGAGGACGGGTGCGCATGCGAGGAGGATCCAGGTCCACGCCGGCCACCCGTCGGTTTGACCTTCGGCGAGCGGCACGAGCAGAGCGACAAGCGTGGCAGCGAAGAGCAGAGTTCCGCGGGTGTCGATGGTCGCGGGGCGCTTGGAGCGTGTCGGGGGCACGAATCGTGGGACGGCGATGAGCGTGGCGAGACCGATGGGGACGTTGACCCAGAAGATCGGTCGCCATGTGGTGCCGGCGATGTTGATGGTGACCAGGAGTCCGCCGGCGAGTTGGCCGACCGCGATGGCCAGCCCGGCGGCTGCACCGTAGAGGCTCTGCGCGCGGTGCAGTTCAGCCCCTTGGAGTGTGGCATGGAAGGTGGCAAGGACCTGGGGGACGATGAGTGCCGCGGAGGCGCCTTGCAAAAGACGGGCGCCGAGTAGGAACCACACGTCCGGCGCTATCCCGCAGGCCAGGGAGGCAGTCGTAAAGCCGGCGAGGCCGATCGCGAAGACGCGGCGCCGGCCGACTATGTCGCCGAGACGGCCACCGACGACGAGCAGCGCTGCGTAGACAGTGCCATAGCCGGCCACGATCAGCTCGAGGGCTCCGGAGGATGCGTGGAGCGACTGGTCGATCGTGGGGAGGGCGACGTTGACGATGAAGTAGTCGGCCTGCGGCATGAACACGCCGATGAGCAGAACGGTGATCCCGGCAGGACCCAGGTTGCGGGCGCCGTGGTCGCTGGTCAGGCGACTCGTCAGACGGTGGTTCTTGGTGGCCTGGGGGTCGATGCGGCGGTGGACGACGGTGCGCATGGCGTCGACGGTAGGCAGGAGTGAACCTAGTAGCCAGCAACCATTTATACTGGTAGTACCCCTACCAGCCTGGAAGGACAAGCAAGGATGGCGACAGCGATATCGTCGGCCGGCCCCGAGGATCCTGGCCGCTTGCGGCGCGCAGAGCTGGCTGAGTTTCTTCGGAGCCGACGGGAGCGGCTCACGCCCCAGCAAGCCGGAGTGATCTACACCGGCCGTCGCCGCACGCCGGGCCTGCGCCGGGAAGAGGTCGCGCAACTAGGCGGGATGAGTACGACCTGGTACACGTGGCTCGAGCAGGGACGCGACATCAAGGTTTCCGATCAGGTACTCGATTCGCTGTCACGGACATTGCAACTCGACCATGACGAGCGAAGTCACCTGTTCGCTCTGGCCGGCGCCCCGGATCCCACCACGACAACAGAGTGCGACGCCGTCACGCCGCAGATGCGCGCAGTGCTGGCCAAGCTGGATCCGTACCCCGCCTGTGTGCAAGGCGGCAAGTACGACCTGCTGGCGTACAACACTGCCCTCCGCTTGCTGCTCAGCGACCTGGACGATGTACCCAGAGACCAGCGCAACTGCGTGTGGTTGACATTCACTCACCCGGCTTGGCGGGAGAGCATCGTCAACTGGGAAGCCACCGCCGCGCGCATGGTCGCCAACCTGCGGGTCGCCATGGCCGACCACGTCGGTGACCCCCTGTGGCGGAATCTCGTGTCCCGGCTTCGGGCAGTGTCCCCGGAGTTCGCCGAACTATGGGACCGTCACACTGTTGCGCAGGTCGAGGACTCCGGAGTTCGGACGATTCGCAACGCCATCGTCGGTGAGCTCCACTTCGAGGTGTCCAACACCTGGCTGGCACCACGGTCGGGCCACCGCCTACAGGTATTTGCCCCGGCCGATTCTGAGACCGAACGACGTCTCGCCAGCTTGGTTGGTCGGGCCCCCCAATAGCAGCCCGCGCGCCGTAAGCGCTTTAGAGGTCGTCTCGTTTGGTGGCGAAGAGACACGAGATGAGCTCGGTAGGTTCGGATGGTTATGGGCAGGGGGTGTCAACGAGCGGCGTAGGACGGTTCAGCCGCCAGACCACGACGATCCCGCTGCCGACGGGAACTGCGGGCGGTGTTCCCTGTTCACGCAGGACTTCGGTGAAGCCCAACCGGCGCGGTATCGCGGCGCTGGAGGTGTTGGATAGGTCGTGCACGATTTCCAGGTACTCCACGTCCGGCAGGGTGAACATCTCGGTGACCATGGCCGCCGTTGCCCTGGTCGCTATGCCCTGGCCAGTGGCGGCAGGGTGCAACCAATACCCCATGCGCCGGCCCTGAGGCTCGGCCCCACGGTAGGTCTGGCACATGCCAATGAGAGTGCCGTCTTTGGCGATGGCGTAGTTGTACACGTCACCGCTCGTCCACTTCGACTCTGACGTCGCGAGGAACTCGCGGGTGCTCGCCGCGCTGTGACGGGCGACCCACGACTCCCAGGGGCGCAAGTGGTCCAGAGACTCCTCGATCAACTTGAATGCAGGAGCGAAGTCGCTCTGCCCCCGCCAACATCGCAGGACGAAGTCTCCGCACTCGATGATCTGCCTTGGCCGCTCCATGACGGCCATGCTGGTCCGCAAAACGGCCCGCTGCAACGGGATGCAGAGAAACTGGTGGACCGTCTACCTGGCAAGACGGCGGTAGCAGATCAGGGTGGCGGCGATCCCAGCGAAGGCCAGAAAGTGTTCTGCCTTGCGCTCGTAGCGGCGGTGCAGGCGGCGGCATCCGGCGAGCCACGCCACCGTGCGCTCCACGGTCCAACGGTGGTGGCCCAGCCGCTGGGAGGACTCTATGCCCCTTCGAGCGATGCGCGGAGTGATGCTCCGGGAGCGGAGCCACCGGCGCAGGCGTTCATAGTCGTAGCCCTTGTCACCGTGGAGCTTGGCGGGCTGTCGCCGACGGGGGCCGCGCCGGGACCGGATCGGCGGGATTCCCCGCACCAGAGGCTCCAGGCCCTGACTGTCGTGGGTGTTCGCGGCGGAGATGCCAATGGACAGGGGTAGACCGGTCCGCTCAGGGATCAAATGGATTTTTGATCCCTTCTTGCCGCGATCTACGGGATTCGGGCAGTGAGGTCCCCCCTTTTGCTGCCCGCATGTTGACCGAGTCGATCGCACACCGTGACCAGTCCAAGGCGCCGCGGGCGCCGAGTTCGTCCAGGACCAAGCGGTGGAGCTTGCCCCATACCCGGGCCCGGCTCCACTCGGTGAACCGCCAGTGCGCAGTCGACCCGGAAGGGCCTAAATCCGGCGGCAGTTGCCGCCACGTGCAGCCCGTCGTGGCCACGAACACGATGGCGGCCAACACCTGTCGGTCCCCAAACCTGCGCCGGCCACCGCCCTGGGGGCGTACTGGAGCAGCCGGAACCACCCGCTGGAACAACTCCCACAATCCCGCCGGTACTAGACGTTCCACCATCGCCATCATGGCGGCCAGCCTAGCGATCAAGCCAGTTGAGATGACCTCTTAGTGGGCGGTTCGTAAGGTGATGTCCGTTTCCGGTTGAGGCTGGGCAAGGTCGCTGGTGGAGGTTCCGTCGGCTATGGCTTCCTGGCGAAGCGGCCGGTGTCGGCCTCGGTGAGGATCCCAAGTTTGACCAGGCGTTTCAGCTTGGCGCGAGTGCCTTCGACGTTCTTCGGCAGCAGTTCGTGGCCGAGGGCGAGAGCGATCATGGCATGGCTATGGCGTTTCCCCTCGGCACGCTTACGGTCGTAGAAGGTTCGTGAGTTGGGGTCGTAGCGGATGCTCATCAGGGCGGACATGTAGAAGATGCGCTGGAGACCTCGGTGGTATTGGCGGGGCCGGTGCATGTTGCCGTTCCGTTTTCCGAGATGGGCCAGGCCGCGGCAGGCGGCGGGAGCGAGGACGCCTTCGCCGTCGGCGATCAGCTGCATGCCGTGCGTCGGTGGTCGCCCACAGCGCCAGCAATGCCAGCTTGAGGGCGCGAGTGAGGCGCACCTGACCCAGGCCATATTGGGGCAATTGGCTCCCCGCTGGCCTCTTGCGCGCCCCTTTGCCTACATTCGATGACCCTCGATTGAACTGTTTCAGTCGTGGGAAGCTCAGTCGACTGGTTGAATTCGGATCTAAAAACCTCAAGTCTTGCTCAGAGATCATCTCACATGAAGCCAGGCAGGTCATTTCGCTTGTAAGTTCAATTCCGCAGCCACCACCCATTCGAGGGAGGTGGCAGGACTGTGGGGGAAGCTCTATGAATCGGGGAATTGCAGTAACGACTGCTGTCGGCGCGCTGGCCTTGGGCGTTCTGAGTGCCGGTACGAGTCATGCTGCACCCGTGGCTGACCACCACGGCGCCGTGGCTGCAGCCAGTGAGCCGGGGCTGTTTACGCCGACTGCGCACACCATCGTAAAGCGGGGCGGTGTCACGCCTGTGGCCACCAGCGCCGGCAAGCTGATGCAACCGCAGTTCGACTGGGTCAAGGCCTCGGGCCGGACCTACCAGGGCGAAAATTGCGGGACGAACGTCATCCAGAAGACCTCTGGTCAAGGGAAAACCGTCCTGACCATGTCTGTTCAGAAGTCCGTGGCCACGAAGTGGAGCGCGACCGCGACCATCTCGGCCAGCGCGGTCACCGCCGGCATGGGCTTCGACGTGACCCGCACGTACACGGTCACGAACCAGACCGCCTTCGATGTCCCCAGGGGAAAGTTCGGGCAAATCGAGGCATATCCGCTGTATGACGTTTACGGCTTCAACGAAGTCAGGGCCACGGACGGACACAAGATCGGCACAGGTAGGGTGCTGAAGCCGGTCGGCGTCTGCTTCAATCAGTGGACTAGCTAATCATTACTTGACGCTGCAGAGAAGGGAAGACGAGTGACGGCGATCCGTGCAACTCAATTCGTTGTTATAGGGATTGCCGTTTCCCTTGCCAGCGTCGCGTGCTCGGCGACTTCGGGTGGGGCCGCACGCCCCACCCGGAGTGGCTCAGCGCAAGCCGCCGCCCTAGGCTCCTTGCCGCGTGTCAATCTCACAGGCAAGGTCTCGGATATCGCCAATCCCGTACTGTCTCAGGCTGGCGGCCGGGCCATTGCCCAAGCCCGGAGCGGACCGGACTATCTCCTCGCCTACACGACCGGCCGCAAGTGCGGGCTCTTGGCGGTCCGCCCAGACAGCCCGCACCCTGTCCAACTCCAGATCACTGCCGCCTGGCCCGAGAACACCTCCGAGGGGTCGACCCGCCTGCCTGGCGGTCCCTACCTCACCGCGACGAGCACATCAGCCACACCAGGAACCTTCGCTTCGCTGCACTGCGGTATGAACAGCGAAGTCATCGAATACTCTTCCCGCGCCACCGGCACCGACTCCGGGGCATCGAGCGGCCCCGGCCCCGTCTCCGTGGTCAAGCCCAGCAAGGCCAGCACTCCCCTCATCGTTTCTGTTGGCAGCGCTGACACACGGCACGACGTCACTACACACTTCAAGAACGCCCAGCGATGATGTGCGGATCACCTGGCGGGGCCATCAAAAACAGACCGCCCAATGGACGGCTGAGCCAAACGCCGCGCACAGGGACCTCAAGCGGCTTGAGACGGCCGATGCGCAGGAGACGGCTCGGCCCAACTGAGATCTACGCCGCCTGACGCCGGGAGCAGGTACAACTCCAGCTCTCAGTGGGCGGTTCGTGAGTCTTTGACTGAATCTGCTGTCGCCTGATCGTGTGGCTGCGGGGCGGACTCTGCCGGTCCGCGGTTGGTGGTCTGGTGATGTGACCGGGTGAGTGAACGCAAGCCGTACCCGAGTGACTTATCGGACGAGCGGTGGTCGTTGATCGAGCCGGTGATCACCCCCGAAAGCCCGGCACCGCTCGGTCAGCGGTCATCAGGGCGCCTATGACATGCGGGAGATCGTGAACGCGATCCTCTACCAGGGCCGGACCGGCTGCCAGTGGGCCTATCTCCCGCACGACCTGCCACAGAAGAGCGCGACCTACTACTACTTCGCCGCCTGGCGGGACGACGGAACCGACCAGGTCATCCATGAACTCCTGCGCTGCCAGGTCCGTGAACGCGCCCGACGATTAGAGGACCCGACCCTGGTGGTGCTGGACACCCAGAGTGTCCATGTGGCCGCCGGGGTCCCCGCCTCCACGAGTGGCCACGATCCGGCCAAGCGGGTGCCGGGCCGCAAGCGCGGCCTGGCCGTGGACGTCCTCGGCCTGGTCATCGCGGTCGTCGTCCTCGCTGCGAACACCCACGACAACGCCGCGGGCATCGTCCTGCTTGACCAGGTCGCCGAGCACGCCGGCGGAACCGTCCGCAAAGCCCTGGTCGACCAGGGCTTCAAGAACCAGGTCGTCGGACACGGCGCCGACCTCGGCATCGACGTCGAGATCGTCGAACGCAACCCGCAGGTCAAGGGGTTCGTGCCGCAGCCGAAGCGGTGGAGGGTCGAGCAGACCTACGGGATCCTGATACTGCACCGGCGCCTGGTCCGCGACTACGAGCACCGCCCTTCCTCGTCCGCTTCCCGCGTCTACTGGGCGATGACCCACGTCATGACCCGACGCCTCACCGGCGCGAACGCCCCCACCTGGCGCGAGACGCAGGCGGTGGCAGCGTGAAAATCCAGCCTCTGCTCGACGCCCTGGGCCTCCAGGAAGACGCCGCCCGGGCCCTGGCCGACGACCTCCGCGCACAGATCGACGACCTGCAGACCCGGCTGCGGGAGGCCGAGACCCACCTGGAGCACCTCGCGATCACCCGCAAGACCATCACCGGCCTCACCGACCGGCTCCCGGCCCACACACCGGACCTGCCCGAGCACCCGGAGTACCCCGGCATCCTCGCTGCCTTCAACCACGCGGCCGGGCCGTTACGCGCCAAGGACGTCTGCGAAGCCCTCGGCCACGAACTGCTGCCGAAGAACGTCGAAGGCACTCGCGCCAAGCTGAAACGCCTGGTCAAACTTGGGATCCTCACCGAGGCCGACACCGGCCGCTTCGCCAGGAAGCCATAGCCGACGGAACCTCCACCAGCGACCTTGCCCAGCCTCAACCGGAAACGGACATCACCTTACGAACCGCCCACTTAGAGCCACTAACACAATGAGTGGCTGGCGGGGACGCACCGACAACCGTGTGAGCGTGGCGGACGGGGCCGATTGGCCGATGTGTGCCAGCCCCGACCTCCCGCTCACCTTGTCGTACGCCGCCACCACCCCTGGCACAGACCCACCAATGGGTGGGGTGACCGACGCCAGCGGCGAAGTCGCGGGGCGTTGCCGTGCGGGGCCGCGTCCTGACCGGCGTCGGACGGGGCGTCAGGTCCACGGGCCGCGGATGACATGCCGTTCGGGGAAGATGCGCGACTCGACGTATCTGCCGATCTCCCGTACGTCGTCGGGCGTGCCGATGCCGGGGAGTTCGACGTACTCCGTGGACGAGGCACCGGCCTCGTTGTAGCGCAGGCCCAGGGAGGCGGTGTTGGTGAGATATGTGCCGAAGGTACGTACGTAGCTGGGTGATTCGACGATCTGGTAGTACCAGACGAACTGGACCCGGCGCCGGACGAACCC
The DNA here is from genome assembly GCF_042881985.1 of Streptomyces sp. NPDC058246. Taxonomy (NCBI): domain Bacteria; kingdom Bacillati; phylum Actinomycetota; class Actinomycetes; order Kitasatosporales; family Streptomycetaceae; genus Streptomyces; species Streptomyces sp. NPDC058246. The sequence continues at coordinate 25,709 of NZ_JBHVWZ010000025.1, forward strand.
GGCCTTCACGTCGACGCCGTACTCGTAGAAGTCCGCGCCGTTGGTACGCGTCTTGACGTACGCGACCAGGGGGGAAGCCAGGATGAGGGCCACGACGGCCAGGAGGGCGAGCATTCCGAGCATGCGGACGCCCATCGGGATCCGGAGGCTCTCTCCCGCGACGAACAGCAGAACGGCGAGCGCCACGGCGATCAGCAGGTGCCTCAGCAGTGTGGGGAGCAGATGGCGGGCCTTGAGGCGGACCGAGCGGACGATGTGGCCGCGGTCGGCCACCCGGTGGGAGTCGACCCGGGCCCGCAGGGTCGGCGGGCCCGGCGTGAGCGTCGGACCGACCAGGGGTGGCGCACCGCCGCCGGGTCCGGCCGGGGGCAGCAGGGGCTGTGGGCCGGCCGCGGCGGCCTCGCACTCGCGCAGCCGGGCCCGGGTGTCCTGGTAGTCGGTGACCGTCAGGACCCGTCGGTAGGCCTCGGCGGCCTCCCCCGACGCGCCCTCCGCCTGCAGGATCCGGCCGAGACGGTACGCGGCCAGATGGTGACGCGGCTCGCTGTCCAGGACGCGCCGGAGGTTCGCCTGCGCCTCGGGCGCCCGCCCCAGGTCGGTCAGGCAGACGGCGAGCGCGAAGCGTGCGGCGACGTCGTCCGGTGACCGCTAGAGGAGGCGCTGCAGCAGCAGGAGCGCCTCGTCGGGCCGGCCCCGGCGGTGCAGTTCGCCGGCCTCCTCGTACAGTCCCGCCTCCTCGTCCGGTGTGCCGCCGGGCGACGGTTCGTTCACGATCATCCGAGTCTCCCCCTTCTCGCGCCGGCGGTGCGGGCGCGGTCCCCGTTCACTCGTGGTTCGTCTCGGTGATGCCCGCCTCGGCCCTGATCAGCGGCATGATTCCGCACAGGCCGTAGCCGGCCAGTCCGATAAGCCCGGCCACGAGGCACACCACGAGGGCGGTGTAGGCCTGGGTGTCGTCGACGGGCGGCGACCCGGCCGGGTGTGGCCGACTCATCCAGTCACCGAAATGCACGAACTTGATCATTCCTGCGGCCAACACGGCCTGGGACACGGTGTGCAACAGCCGGCCCCACAGATCGCCCGGCCCCGGCCGCACCACCCGGTGGCAGAGCACGAGACCGGCGTTGACGCTGAAGACGCCCAGCAGCACCAGGTCGAGCCAGGCCAGGGGCGCGCCGGGCTGCGGCCAGGGCGGCCCCTCCCCGCGCAGGGCCGCGTCGAGCCAGGGCCCCGAAGGGTCCCGGGAGTTCGACCACAGGGGCGAGCGGCCGTCGGTGAAGCGACCGTCGATGCCCGTCGCGAGGAGCATGGCGCCGAATGCGCATACCAGGAGCCCCGGCCAGAACAGCGCGCTGCGCGCACCCGGCCCCCGCCCGGCCCCAGGTGACGGTCCCGTTCCGCTCGCCATACCGACCCCCGTCGCCCAGCCCAGGCTGCCGCGCGGCCGTGCGGCTCACGCACGCGGCATCGTCGCGCCGCCCGAAGGGTTCCGCCATGGGCGTGCGGGGTCATACGGGGGGGCGCGCGCGGGAAGGCGATTGCGCCTGGTGACAGGGCCTGTCGGCGCCGGGGACAATCGCGGGCGGGTGGAGGTGTCGTACGCCGTTGGGGGTGGGCGCGATGGGCGAACGCTGGCGCATCTTCCGCAGGACCGGCCGACCGCCGACACGAGGTGGCGGCGGCACCGGGGCGACCGGGGAACGACGCCGGTTCGGACCGAGCCCGGGCAAGTCCCCCGGAGGCACACGAACGCCCGGCACCGTCACGCCGGGGCAGGGGCGGACCGCGCCGGAGGGCGGCAACGGGCACAGGGGTGGTGGCGACGGCGGTGGCCGTGGCGGTGGCGGTGGCGACGGTACGGCCGGATCCGACGCCGGGACAGGCGCGGACGCGGGGGCCGGTCCAGGGCAGCACGTCGGACACGGGCAGCCTGCGGACGGCCAACACGGGCACGGACAGCAGGGGCACGAGCACGGACACCACAGTCACGGGCACGGGCACCAGGGCGACTCCCCTGGCGGGCACTCCGGTGCTGGGCACGGGCACGGACATGGACACGGAAACAACCACGGGCCCTCCGACACGCAAGGGCACCAAACTCCGCCCGAGACGCCAAGCGTGGCACCCGATCACCACGACAAGTTGCCGCCCGTGAAGGGCGAGCCCCAGCCCCACGCGCCCGACTGGAGCGGCAAGGATCCGTATCCGTGGGGCAAGGGAGCCTCGGGCTCCTCGCAGCCACACCCAGGGCACCACGGAGGGGGGCACGATCCCCACGACAACGCCGCACCCCAGTCCTCGCCCGGGTCACCGGTTCCGGCGCCTGCCCCGGTAGGCGACGGCCACGGAAGCCACGGTCATGTCGTAGGAGACGGCGAAGGGGGCGGTGACGGGGAGGAGACATCCGGCGGTGGTCAGGACGCCGGGGCGCCCGACGCCGGTACGGCCGCTCCGCCGCCCGCGACCGACGGGGGCGGCGCCGCGGACGCGGGGATACGGGAAGAGGCCGGCGACCGGGTGGACGGCATCCCGATCATCGGCGAGCCCACGTCCACCGCTCCGCCGTCGACGCAGACGCCCCAGCAGCCGGACAGCCCTATCCCGGCCGACCAGTACGAGTTCCGGGCCGACCCACCCTCGGCAGCACCGGCGGAGCCACAACAGCAGGACCATGCCACGTCCACCGATCAGCAGGCCTCCGCGGTGGCGCAGGCGGACACGCCCTACTGCGCGGGGCAGGACTTCGGGGCCGTGGCGTTCGACCTCGCGGGCGGGGCGGGCCCGGACACGGGTGCGGACGCGTTGGCGCCCCCGGACGGCGACACCCCGGCGCCCGGCTTCGACGCCTTCACGTTCTCGGCTCCGCCGGAGGCGATGGCCTGAGTCAGCTGTGGATGCCCGAAGGGCCGGCCCCAGACCCGCAAGGAAAAAATAACTGCGGTGGGAGTCTCGATCGGGTGATCGCCGCTGGCCGCGGGCATGAAGACAGGGCCTCTTGGTAGCTCGGGGTTGCGAAGCCAACCGAGATTCAGGAGACCCTGTTGCCGCAGTTCTACGTGCTCGCGCCGGTGGAGTTCAACTCGGCTGCCCCGTCGTGTGATTGTGTCGCTCACCGGTTCGGAAACGCGGCCGATCACCCGGAACGTGTCCGGCGGTATCCCTCGGACATGACGGACGCGGAGTGGGCCGTGGTCCGGCCGCTGTTGCCGTTGCCGGCCTGGCTGCGGGGCCGGGGAGGGCAGCCCGAGGCGTATTGCCACCGGGCGATACTCGATGCGATCCGCTACCTGGTCGACAACGGGATCAAGTGGAAGGCGATGCGCGCCGACTTCCCACCGTGGGACCGGGCTTATAGCGGCTAAAACAATGAGGTGGATCGCTCCTGGTTGCCGTGTCCAGGGCGAGAGTTGAGCGTTCGGTCGTCTGTGGGGACGTCACCGTGGATCGTGTCGGATGAGCTGTGGGATCACCTGGAGCCGCTGCTGCCGCAGCGCGAGCGCAGGTTTCGGTACCCGGGCCGCAAGCCGTTGCCGGACAGGGATGTGCTGTGCGGGATCTTGTACGTGCTGCACACCGGGATCCACTGGGAGTACCTGCCTCAGGACCTCGGCTTCGGCTCGGGCATGACGTGCTGGCGCCGGCTGCGGGACTGGAAAGAGGCCGGAGTGTGGCAGCAGCTGCACGAGGTCCTGCTGGCTGAGCTGAACGCGGCCTCCCGGCTGGACTGGTCCCGCTGCGTGGTCGACTCCTCCCACGTCAGAGCGCTAAAACGGGGATCCACACGGGCCCCTCGCCGGTCGACCGAGGCCGGGCCGGCTCGAAGCACCACCTGATCACCGACGGGCACGGCACCCCGCTCGCGGTCCTGCCGGCGGCAACCGCAACGACGTCACCCAACTCCTGCCCCTGCTCGACGCGATCCCGCCGGTCCGCGGCCGGGTCGGCCGTCCCCGCCGCAAGCCGGACTCGCTGTTTGCCGACCGCGGCTACGACCACGACATCTACCGCCACCAGGTCCGCGCCCGCGGCATCGTGCCCGCGATCGCCCGCCGCGGCACCCTGCACGGCACCGGACTGGGCACCTACCGCTGGGTGGTCGAGCGAAGTTTTGCATGGCTGCACGGCTTCCGACGTCTGCGCATCCGATGGGAACGGCGAGCCGACATCCACGAAGCGTTCCTCAAACTCGCCTGCTGCCTCATCACCCACCGACAACTCGGCTCATTGTGTTAGCCGTTGTTAGAGATCGTCTCAACTGGCCTGATCAATGGGCTGGCCGCCGGGAGGCTGGCGGTCGTGATGGCGATGGTGGAGCGGCCCGGTTGTGGGGAGCGTGTGACAAAGAGCGGGCGGGGCCGCGCGGAGAGCGCGTCGAAGTAGGGACTGCGGGTCGTGTGCAAGCTTTTGCTACGGGGACGGGCAGGTGTGAGTGAGGGCCTGGTCGAAGCCAGTCCTGTGGACGGCGTCCAAGCCCAAAGCCTGAGACGTCGTCGCCTTCATCTTGTCCAGCAGGGCGCTGCAGCTGGGGCTGTGCAGCAGAGGCTGGGCCTGTTGGATGGCGATCAGCAGCTGGCTGTCGATGTGGTCCAGGGCCGGGCGGACCTGAGTGGCCAGGTCGGGGTGATAGGTCGGCTGCTCGAATGGCTCTTCCCGCCATTTTGCGTAGAGCGCCCGCTGGACGGTCTTGTTCGCCGTGATCTGGTCCTCGACGATGCGTCGGACGGCGGCTGGGTCGATCCCTAGCTTTGCGGCCTGGGTAGTCGCCCTGTCCAGGACTGTCATTTCCCGGGCCGGGTCATCGATGGGCTGTTTCGTGCCCCATTTCGCCGCGGCTACCGTGTCCGCGGTCATCACTCGCGCCCCGGCGAGCCGCACGATCTTCGCCAGGGCCTGCTCGGCTGTCGCGGTGTCGCCGGCCACGGCAGTGTTCGACCGGCCAGGGCTGGTGGCCGTAACACGGAAAGGGCCGCAGCCCACGAGAGCGGCTGCCCCGACAGCGGTCAGAGCGAGCACGGCGGTCAGACGTCGCAGAGGATTCATGACAACTACTGTCCGTTCCCGCAGGAGCGAGAGGCATCCACCGATCGTTTGACTCGCAGGTTGACCAGGGAAGGCCCGAGGGCTGTCGTCGGGGGTAGTCGACAGGGCCCGCGGGCTGTCGTCGGCGGTGGTCGACAGACAGAGCGCGGATCATTACTGAACGTTACCGAGGCCGAAAAGTGCCTTCCCGGCGTGGGACGGTGAACCTATGGCACATCTGCTCATCCGCACCGATGGCGCCGGATGTGGCAAGTCGTTCGCGCACATCCGTAGCCAGCGCCGGCAGGCCTGGCTCACGCGATGCGCGCGAGCCGCAACAGGTGAGCCCCCGTCGTCCCGCCTCGAAAGCCCCCGCTGCGGGCGTGCACAGCCGGCGAGGAACACGATGATCGATCCCAAGTTCGCTTCAGTCGGCGCGGCGGAATCACCCGAGACTTGATCATGCAACAGGATCTGCAGAGCTGGCCCGAGGCGTCTCAAGAGAAGGGAGAGCAGTGCGACCCATGCTGGAAGACGTGACACAGAGGCAACTACAGCCGACGGACACCAGGGGCCAGGCTGTTCTCCTCGCCCCTGGTCTCGATGTGCTCCTGACGGCCCACGACACCCTCGCGGCCGCTGCTGAGCAGCAGGCCGCGGCGACGACCGCCCGGTCCGCTGCGCGCCGCCGAACTCCTGCTGGATTCTGGTGTGCTGCCACGGGGGCATTGGAACTGTGTTGTCTGGACGCGCCGTTCGATGCCGGACATGGCTCGTCCGGGTGTGCAGTGCGTCGGCGGTAACCGCGACCCCGTCCAGACCGAACGGCGCGCGAGAAAGGGAGGAAGGGAGCCGCACAGTCTCAACGGCAGTCTCATCCACGGAAGTTCGCGCGCGGGCCAAGCGCCGGGCGAGCAGAGAAGCCCGGCACGCCACCCACGTCAACCGCATGCCGGTGCCGACCGGCGGGCCCTGTCCCCGCTGTTCTGGACCCACGTGAACCCCTCGGACGGTTCGAGCTGTACATGAACTCCCACCTCGACCTCACCGCCACGGCCGGCATGGTCGCCGGCCCCCGTACCGCGTCCGGCGTGCAGGTTCTTCCGTCGGCTTCGGCCGGGGCGGCGCCCTGAAGGGCCTTCCAGTGCCGCCCGTGCGCCAGGCGTACGCATCGCTCCTTGAGGAGCGGTCCGCCTCTGGCGTCGCGGCTGCCGCCAGGTCCCCATGGGGCTGCGGCCTGGGGATTGTGGCGGGCTGCGTGTGCCGGATCGGGGGGTACCGGAGTAGGCGCGGTGTCAACCGATGTATCCGCCAAACGGTGTATGCCCGGCAGTTCCGCCTTCGGGCATCGTAGCTTTCAGGGGGTCCGAACCGCCGAGGCAATAGGAGCGGACATGGCGATTAACAGGGAGATTTCCCCGAGCCCACTAAGCCTTCCCTAGGCTCGCAAGCCTTTGACCGCTGCTCTCCGCCGCCGCAAAGCAAACCCGAGAACACCCACAGAAAGAAGACCTGCCATGAACACCATAGATCTTTTCGTCGATTTCGATATCCACGTTGACGTGGAGGAGATCGACGCCGAGCTGCCTTCCGAGGACGCGCAGTTCGAGTCCAATACGTTTGGCTGCAGCGGCGTCATCTGCTGACCGGATCACCATCTGTGGCGGAGTCGTCTTCGGCAGCTCCGCCACTTCCGAATCCGAAGGAGCGACTTCGTCGAGCCGGTCAAGGTCCTGGGGGCGAGAAGGGCTTTGAGGTCTTGGTCCCGCGTTGTGGAAAAGGGCCGCGAGGGCGCCGCTGCGGGCGTGGGTCGAGACGCCTGATCGTCAAGAGTCACCGAGGGAGGCCGCAGCCAAGAGCCTGGGCCTCACGCACACCCATGGACCGGGGGGTACGCCGGTCGCTGTGCCTGCCTCCTCGCAAGACCGATCCCGCCGTCTCCATAGTGGCTCGGCCCTGCTGCCGAGGCCGCGGGTCGGGCGGTTGAGTGCGCAAGGCCCGCTTCAGCGGGGAGAAGGGGGGCGCGTGGCTGAGATGAGTGTTCGGCCCGCGCCCCCACTGCGCGGGCCGAACACTTGTGAAGCGTGCTGACGCCTGCTGTGATCTCCCCAGTCCACAGGGGCAGACAGCTCGCTTCTGTGCCGAACTGCCCGTCGGGGGACGCGGACAGTTCGAACCTTCGAGGACGTCATGGCCGCAGGGCGGTCACCGGATCGGTCAGGGCGCGCACCACGAGTCTTTGGGCGGCGCGTCAACTGGCCGGACGAAGCCGCACCGAGAGCCCGACGCGCGGCGTGGAGGCCTGCGCGAGAGAGCGATGCGGCCTTCGTGGCGGATCAGACGGGGGCAGGCCGGCATGGGCGACCGCGTGCTGCCAGGAACCGCGCTGACTCCACCGAGCACGTCGACAGCCATGATCACAGGCGAGCACGAGCGCCACCGTCCGCCCGTCGGCAGCCCGGGAACCCTCACCGCGTGAAGTGTCGAGAGCGAGCGCCGAGGCGGCGCAGGTTCGGCATGTACGACCGTGAGCCCGGCGCGGCGAGCGCCCTCGCAACGTGGCCGCTGAGTCGGCGCATGTGGGTCCTGCTCCTTGGGGTGCGGGGTCGGGGTTCGTTGTGGAGTCTGGCGTGTCGGGCTCGACTGCTCCACCCCACCCGGCACGTTCGAGACGTGGTTGGCTCCCAGGCAGTGAAAGGGGCCATGTGGGCAGGTCGTGGCGGTATTGAAAAAAGCATGAAGAAGTGTATGCAGTCACTGAGAGTGTGACTTGATTCAGTCTTTGCGTTAGTAAGCCCTTGCTCGCTGGGTCAACGTTGGCCGAAAGTGAGCGATATGGGTGCTCGGCGCGTGGTGCTGATCACGTCCGAACCGGGCGGGCGGGCCCACGTAAGACAGTGGTCTGCAACCCCACGAGCAGGGGAAAGTACTGATGATCCGCATGCCGAAGTAGGGGCGACTTTCAACGACACCGCGCTGTAGCTGCCGGACGCGCAGACGCCCACTTCCGAAGGTCGTGGTGGGCTCGGCTCTGCAGTCGGAAACTATTGGATGGGCAGACGGAGAGCGTCAGCCATGCTTTTCGAGGAGGCTTCCGGCCGCAGGTATGGCTCGGTCGTTCTCCCGACCTCAGCAGCGCCTCGGTCGTTGCCTGATGAGGTCGGGACGGAATGACGAGACTTGCTGTGTACCTGCTGGCCCTCACACTCCTGCTCTTCGGTGACGTGGTCATCTGACCGAGCGGCGAGGCGCCGATCAATTGAGGCACCGAGGCTTGCGGCCGGGCGCCATCAGGGGGCGGGGGAGCGTAGCGAGGGTCGTAATGGACCTCGTGGGACCTGCTGCAGCAGACGCTCCCACGTGCTGTGTGCCGACCACAGCCGATGCCGTTCCTAGATGGTCTTCCAGGGGCCGAACCGCTCGGGAAGATCCCGCCACTGCACACCCGTCCGCACCCGGTGCAGGATCCCGTCGTTCACCTGCCGATGATCGCGCCACCGGCCACAACGTCCATTGCTGACCGGCAGGAACGGCCACACCCGCTCAGCCCTCAGCACCTTGCCCCGTGCGAGGTCTTCGGTCGAGACGCGGAGCGGATGCGCGCAGCCTTCACAGCGGAGCCGGGAACGGCCGTGGGTCATGTCGGATGGCGGCAGGCCGTCTTGGGCGACCCGAGCGGTGCTGCATGGCTGAACGGCTCGTTCTCACATGACCGGCTGGTCGGGACGGACTGTCTCACGCAGGTCGATGACCGTGCGTAGTTTGCCGCTGGCCGTCGAGCGCTCGAAATCCTTTTGCGGCACGGTCTGCACGGTCAGGGACAGCAGTCCCTCGGCCACGGCCGAGTCCAGCTCGGTGATATGAGCGGTGAGGGCCGCTCGTTCGGGGCCGGGGTGGGGAGCGTACTGCTGGTCGAGGCGGACGGTCAGCTGTTCCCTGTCGGGGCCGGGTGTGATGATCAGCTGCGTTTCGCCGTGGTAGGCGAGCTGCTCCTGAAGCACCCGTACCACTTGCCGGTAGTTGATGAAGTAGGTGCCCACGCGCACGACGTCGCCGTGGCGGCCGAGGAGTTCGACGCGGGGCACGTGGCTGCCACACGTGCATGGGCCCTCGACCGCCCGGCCCAGGTCGCCGATCTCATAGCGCTCCAGCCGCTGGCCGGCCCGTGCCCGGGAGGTGAACACCAGTCGTCCGATATCGCCCGGCGCCACCGGCCGGTCCTGGTACGGATCGAGGATCTCGAGTGTGTGCAGGTCGGTCAGCACGTGGTGGACCGAGCCGTGGGAGGACTCGCACTGGTAGCCCAGCGGCCCCAGATCGGTACTGCCGTACGCCGCGGAACGAATGACCTGTACCCCGAAGTCGTCGCTGAGCACTCTGCGTTGTTCGGCGGTGAAGTGCTCGCCGCCGTAGAAGACCTTTCGGATCCCGCCGTAGGAACGCAGGCGGTCGGCCTCGGCATGGAACAGCTGCCACAGATAGGACGGCATGCCGAAGAGGGTGTCCGCTCGGTGGGCGATGAGCGCCTCGGCGATTTGGGCGTGGTCGGAGCCTGCGGCGAGGGGCAGCTGGGTGGCGTTGAGCCGTTCCAGGATGGAGAAGAAGCTGATGAAGCTGCCGTACATGCCGCCGCTGTAAAAGAGGTTGGCGGCACGGTCACGGCCCGGGTCGAACCCGGCCGTGAGCAGCCCGTCCGCCGCGGCGCGCATCTGGTTGTCGTAGTCGTCGCAGGTGAAGATCGATAGTGCGGGTGCGCCGGTGGAGCCCCCGCTGCGGAAGTGAAGGTGCGCGTGGTCCTGCTCCAGCGTGGCGAGCGCGCGCTGCACGTCCTGCTTGCCCAGCAGGGGTGCGTCGGGCGCCGGGGGCAGCATCGGCGGCGCCACCAGGTGGTCCGGACAGGCCACGGTACGGAAGTCCGCGTGCGCCGCTCGCATGCTCACCCTGCGGCTGTAGCGCTGCAGTGCGTAGACGCCGTCGTGCGGCTCGCTGTCGTAGCTGTCCAGCATGGAGCCGATCGGGGTGACGCGGGTGACGCCTGCGGCGAGGGCCGAGCGCGTCAACGCGGCCACGTCCGCTCGGTCGCCGCCGATTGCCGCGGTCTGCAAATAGCGGCGCATGGGCCGCAGGGTCGTGGTGAGCGCGTGTCGGGGAAGCGGCTTCACCCAGACGCTGCGGTGCAGCGGCGAGGCGCCCAGCGTGGGGCGGGTGTCGGCCAGTACCCGCCAGGAACCGTCCTCGGCGGCCCACACGCGGGTCAGGCCCAGGTGTTGTTCGAGCCGGGCGATCTGCTCCACCGTGGTGATCTCTGCCTGCTCGGCCGGGCTCGGCACGGACATCGGGCAGGCGTCGGATACCTTGGCCAGTCGCTCGACGAAGCGTCCGGCGAAGGTGAACAAGGTGTGGGTGTCGTCGGTGTCGAGATACACCACCTGGGGGCTGGAGCATGCCTGTTGTCCGAGACGGCAGACGTCTTCAGCGAGCGCGTCGAGGACCTCGTTGTCGGAGGCGGCCGCACGGGTCAGGTAGGCGAAGGAGATGCGGTGGCCCCACTCGACAACGCGGCAGCCGGGCGGCGCGAGTTCTCCTGCCGCTTGCACCGCTTCCTCGCCACCCCACACCGCGATGGCGTCGGCCTGGCCGCACACGGCGTTTAGCCAGTCGCGGCGCGCGGACGAAAAGCGCAGGGCGATGACGCGTTCGGCGACGAGACCGGTCGGGTCGGCCGCGCCGAGAGCGGCGAGCAGGTCCAGGGCGAGAGCCGAGTCCGAGCTGCTGATTTTGAGCACGTTCAGGTTGCCGGTGAGCAGTCCCTCGACAACGCTCAGAGGCGCCACCGTGGCGGCGTTGCTCGGCGTGATGTGCACTAGGAGGCCGACGGGCGCCCAGGCCTCGTACACCGTCGCGCGGGCGTCCGGCCGGGTCAGCTGCTCGGGGCGCAGTCCGCCCAGCTCGCGCCGCAGCTTGCGCTCGAGTGCCTGCGGGGCGAGCGCGGCGGCCAGCTCGGCCAGTACGGCTGCGGCCTCGTCGCAGGGCAGATGCCCGGCCAGGCGGCTGTACAGCGCGGAGGTGGGATCGGTCAGGTCGCGGCTGACCGAGGCGCAGGCGGCGAGCACCACGTCGGTGGGCAGCAGACGCGTCAGTACCCGCCCGGTGGTCTGCGGCAGTGTGGTGAGCCGCCGGCCGACCTCGGTGTCGTCGATGAACTCGCCCTGCCAGAGGTGGAGTACAGAGGTGGTCACGACATTCCCTTCATCAGTTCGGCGGCGGCGACCGCGCAGCTGCGGTTGCGGCTCACCCCGGCACGGCCGTGCACGCTGAACCAGTCGGTGGACAGTGGGCAGGGACACTCCTCGCCCGGGTGCAGCGAGGCGAGGTCGCCCATCACCACGCTCTGCGCGGGCACAGAGGTGATGTACGGGCTGATCAGGTGGAGAAAACCGATGGCCCCGTAGGGCAGCGGGCGCAGTGTTCGCGTGTCGCGCACCGCCGCATGCGACCACACCGGCACGTGCAGCCGGTGATGTGCGCACTCGACGTAGGGCACGCAGTGCTCCACGGAGCCGAAGGTGTCCCGGACACGGTCTTGAGGGATACCGAGGCGGTCGGTGACCTCGGCGTAGAACGCCGACTTGGCGATCTGCCGGTCGGTGTGGCCCTTCCAGCCGCCGCCGAGGACCACCAGCGACCCTTCGGGCAGCGTGAGCGGCCCCAGTCCCATCGCCCGCATCCGCTCCAGGGTGAAGTACAAAAACGCGGGGAAGCCCAGGATACGGACCGGCACGTCCTGTTCGGCGTAGCGCTGAAGCGCCGCGATGCAGCCGTGGACGTCGAACTCGTGGCCGGTCCCGGTGTGCCGCAGTGCGTGCGTGGTGTGCCGGGCCGGGGCGAAGTCGCACAGGTAGTTGTCGGTGAACGAAGTGCCCAGCTTCAGCGCGGACGCTGGTTCGTAGCTGTACAGCAAGTAGTTGACCGGCCGGCCGGGAGTGATCCAGCCGTAGTGGTCGAAGATCCGCGCCACCATGCGCTGCGCCGAGCGGATGGACCACTCGTCGAAGAACATCTGCGACTTCTGGCCTGTGGTACCCGACGAGGTCAGATGCAAGAACACCTCCTCGCGGGGAATCGACAGCACTTCATGACGCTTGAAGAAGGCGGCCGGCAGCAGCGGAGCGCGCAACTCGTGGCGGCAGGTGGGCGCGGCGGCCTGGTCCGTGTCCTTCAAAAGGGCGGCGAAGAAGGGGGAGCTGCGGGCGTGCCAGGCGTTGGACTCCGCCATGGCGGCGGCGAACAGTTCGTCGGTGACGGGGCTGTGCGCGTACGGCTCCGCCAGGTCACACAACCGCTGCACATGGCCGAGTGCCTCAGGGTCGGGGACCTCGACGGCAGCGAGATGGGGTTTCATCGGGACACCTCGTGAAGGGGGAGGTAGGTGGTGGTCCAGGCGCTCAGGTAGGCACCGAGGTAGGGCTGCAGCAGCGGGCTGACAGCGATCTGGCGGAAGTCGATCTGACGGCTGGTGCGCGACAGCACCACGTAGTCGTGCATGCGGTCGCGGATGCGGCGCATCGCTGGGTAGACCGCGCTCGGTACGAACCCGGAGGCGCAGAACACCTGCAGGGCGTCTATGTCGGCCAGCGGCAGCAGCGCCTCGGCGTAGTCCACGCCGGCGCGCCTGACCGTGGCCATGAGCGCCTCTAACGAGCCGGTGAGCGCGGCGGGGCGGGGATGCACGGCGACGAGCGCGCAGCTTCCCGCGGCCGGGTCCAGGTCGGCGTACGCCTCGAAGCGGCCGTCGGCGGCAACGAGGACCGCGTTGGGCGTGTGCAGCGGAAAGAATCGGTCGTCGGGCTTGGGGAACAGGTCGAAGAAGCGTCGCCGCACAAAGGCCGGGGCCGTGATCAGCTCGATCGGCTGGGTGTCGGGGCCTGAGCCCGCCGTGCCGCGGCAGGCAACGGGTTGCGCGCGGTCGTATTCGATGCCGACGCCGGTGGACGCGGCCGACAGCAGCGCCGACAGGCGTTCGGGTACCTGCGCCACACCTTCGCGGCGCTCCAGCACGCCGTCGGCGTAGCGGGCGAACAGGGCGAGACTCTCGCACCCCTGGACTTCGACGGCGTTCGGCAGCAGGCCGAGCGGCCTGAAACCATTGCGGACGACGACGTGCTGCGGTCCTTCGGTGACCAGACGGACGGTGGCGTACACCGAATCCAGGCGCCCGGTGGCGAAGGCTCGATCGCAGACGGCGCCGGTCAGCCGGGAGGCTACTCCGCCGTCGCGATGGGCGGGGTGCACCGCCAGGCCGACCAGTTTGCCGATGCGGCTGCCGGGCTCCGTTACGACGACCGCGGAGCCGACCAGCGTGGTGCTTCCGGTGCGAGCGGTGAGCCAGTGCGCGCTTCCGTCGGTGATCAGCCGGTGCATGACCACCGGGTCGCTGCCGAGCGGCACCGGGTAGCCGTGCCCGTACACCTCGAAATACAACTGCCGCAGTTCGGCGATGTCCGCAACGGTCGCGGAGGACAGGACCATGCTCATGACGGCTCCTTCGCCGGAGCCGACGTCGGCGCGGTAGGTGTTGGCTGCTCGACGGCTTCGTGTCGGCCGCCCAGCCACCACAGCGCCGCCGCCACCGGTACGACACCGGCGCCCTGGATCAGGCACAGCGTGCGGGCCGTCAAGTGATCGCCCAGCGCTCCGAACACCAGTGAGGACACAGGGAAGGTGGCGCCCAGCATGGCCTGCATGACCGCGAAGAAGCCGGGTTTGTCGTCGGCGGGCAGGAGGCGCTGGAACAGTGCGATGAAACGGACGCCGATCACACCGACGCACCAGCCGACCACGGTCATCGTGACGAAGGCCGTTGCGTGCCAAGCGAACACGCCGGGCAGAGCGAGGGCCGCGGCCACCACCGCCAGGCATACGCTCGCCACGGCGACCGGAGGGCCGGGCAGCCGCCCGCCGGTGAACGACCCGACCAGGGCCCCCGCACCGAGCGCCGCCTCCAGCAAGGCCACCGTGGAACCCGCAGCGTGCAGCTCGGTGCGGGTGTACAGCGGCATCACGACGTAGATGGCGGTGGTGAAGAAGTTGGCCGCGGCGAAGCACACCAGCACACGCCGGACGAACGGTCGACCGGCCAGCACTTGGCGCAGCGTGCGCCGCCCGGGGACCGAGCCGTCCGGCACCTGCCGTATGACCCCGGTGCGCGCAAAACGCGCGGAGACGATAAGACCGGCGGCAAGCAGATATGCCAGGCCGCTGGCGGCGGTGAGTTCGGCCAGCCGGCCCGCTTCGACCACGAGCGGGCCGAGGAGTCCTCCGACCAGCCCGGCGACGGATTGGGTGGCCAGCTCGCATCCGGTGGCCGACTCGATGTCGCAGTCCTCGACGAGTTCGGGCACCGAGGTGGTCAGGCACGGATCGAACACCGCCTGACATCCGGCCAGCACCAGGGCCACCAAGTAGGCGGCGGCTACGGGCAGTGCTCCCAAGGCCGCCAGGGCGGCTGCCGTGACGGCCACCGCACCGGCTACCGCTGCCGCGACGGCCAGCACCGTGCGGTGGTCGTGACGGGCGACGACACGGGCGACCACCGGGGCGAAGGCCACCGCGGGCACGGTGCTCACCATGAGGAACACACCCGAGGCCAGGCCGCGGTGTGCGCCGCCCGCCAGGCTGACGATCCACCACACCGCGCCGACCTGGAACATCCTGATCGCAGCCTGGGTGAGGAGCTGACCGGCCCAGACCTTCCCGAAGGAACGGTTGCGCAGCACCAAGGGCAGACGCCGGGCTCGGGCGGGTACCGCGCTCACGAGTGAGGCCGTTCGTCGACGACGCGAATGAGCTTGCCGGACCGAGCGTTGACCGCGAGGTCCGCGTACCGCACCCATTCGACGTTCAGCGCGTTCACATGTGCGGCAGCGGTCGCGCTCGCGTAGAGCGGGCGTTGAGCGAGGACGGCCGCGACGACCGACACACCCAATGCCTCATGATCGGCCTTTGGATCGGCGACCGCGATCCGCAGCGTCAAACCGTCCCGGCCGTCCAGCCGCCGCACCACGAGCTGTAGACCGGTCACCTCGCCAAAGGCGTCGGCGGCCGCGACGACGTCCAGCACGTCCTGGGTGTGCAGAGAGACGGGACCGACCCGCACGCCCTCCTGAGCGCGGCCGAGGATACGGAAGATGCCGGCCTCCCGGTCCACCCACTCGGCCTGGTCGCCCGCTGGATAGCGGAGCACCGGCATGAGCCGCCTGCGCAGGTCGGTGACGACGAGCCGCCCCGGCACACCGTTGTCATCGACCAGCTGGTCCGCCTCGTCGTGCAGGATTTCGACCACTGTGTACGGGGTGAAGGCACGGTGTACGCGTGGGTCACCGCCGCCTACGGCCTCGCCGAGAAGTCCGGCGTCCACGCTGGCATAGCCCAAGGAGCGCGGCTCGGCGTTCGGAAAGGCGGACCTCAGCAGCGGAAGCTGATCACCGAAGAGGCATTCACCGCCGAAAAACAGCAACTCCACGTCCGGCAGCGTCCGGCCGGCGTCGGTGAGGCGCTCGGCGAGCGAGCACAGTGTCGTCGGAGTGCCGGCGACGACCTGGACGCTGAACTCCTCCAACGTCGCGGCGGTGGACTGCCAGGGCGCCGCGCCGCCGATGGGCAGGCGGACATTGGCCACGGGGGCCCGGTGAAGGGAGTCGAGGACGAAGCTGAAGCTCGCGTACAGGTCTCCCGCGTAGAAGAGATCCGCGACACGGTGCCCGGGGCGCAACCCGGCGCTGACCATGCCGGCGCCGAACGCGGTCGTGAACTCCCGCCACTCCGTGCGGGTGTAGTAGGAGAACTTCGGCGACCCGGTGGTCCCGCCACTGCGGAACACCACCGCCTCTTCCAGGGGAGCGGTCAGAAGCCGGTTGTCGTACGGCGCGTTGGCCCGCCAGAAATCGGCCTGTGGCACCACCGGGAGATCCGTCAGACGCGTCACGTCATCGGGAAGGTCGGAGTACAGCTCACGGTAGAAAGGTGAATTACGGCGGGCGAAACGTATTAGTTGCGCGAGTGGTTGAACGGGCATCAATTCCTGCTCGAAGCTGTGGACCGCCGGCACCGCAAACAGGGCCTGACGGGAGAAGAAAGAACTGGCCCACTGACGTGAACCTGTGCCGCTGACGGATTGCGGCAACGGCACGCCCATGTCGAACGGGCGTCTGGGCAACAGAATATCTCACGATTTGAAACGGACTTGCATCAACGAGCCATTGGCGGGCGCGAGTTCGACTCGCCACGGAGGTCTTGAGCGGCTCTTTGGTTCCCGCCTTATCGGAGACGGCGGTCACATTCGTCGAGGCCTTCCTGCGGCCATATAAGAACTCCTTGCAGATAGTTCAAGCGCGGCTTATGCGGAGGGGCGCGGAAGGCATCCAGCTACATGGCCGGAAAGCGACCACGTCAATCGGCCCGGCAGGCGACCTCGTGGCCAGCTCGCGGTGCGACTCCCGACCGTGCCCGACAGAGGCCATCCGGCGCTGGACGGGGGCTGCCCGGGCCAACGCAAAACGGCGCGGCGCTGTCCGGGGTGAGGGGCCCGATCGGTCCGGCGGGGCTGAGCGGACGCCCCGCCGTGGTGGAGCCGGGCGGCCAGGAGTGAAGGGAGGGGATGCCGAGTACATAGGCGCGGGCAAAGAGTGCTTGGCGGGGGCGGCCGCCCAGCCGGTGCAACGCGGTCTGTTCGGGCCTCGGCCAGAAGGCAGTCGGTTCGGGATCCTGCCCGGGTCATCATCCGGCGATCGAGCGACAGTTGCCCTTCCTGGTTACCGGCGGCTGTGCATCTTCGGCTGGGTTGGTGTCCGAGGGTGTGGGGCAAGCCGGGGAGAGGAAGTGCCGGCTGGGGACAAGCGGTTGAGCAAGGGCGCTCGGCTTGGCGGCTTGTCCGCCTCACCACGAAGGACACGGTCTTGGAGGACGGTATGCGAGTTGAGAGGTGATTCGTTGTCATCTGAAGGTGTGGGACTGCGGCATCCGAGCCGGTCGGTGGACTCGGGCGTGCTGGGCTGGACGCCGTGAGCGCGCGTAAGCCCTACAAGACGGACCTGTCCGACGGGCGGTGGGCGCCGATCGAGCTGGTGATCGCCGCGTGGAAGGCCGCACACCCCTTGGCCAGCGGCAACCAGGGCTGCTACGAGATGCGGGAGAACGGCAACGCGCTCCTCTACCAGGGCCGCACCGGCTGCCGGTGGGACCTCCTTCCGCACGACCCGCCGCCGCGGGGATCCGCCTTCGCCAGCAGGGCCTGGTCGAGGCTCTGATCGGCACTTCTGTACGCCAACTACTCACAACCGGACACGCACGGGCCCGCCACCACAGTGGCGGGCCCGTGCGTGTCCGACGTCTTATGGACCATTCGACCAACTGAGGGAACGGCGGGAATCGACCCGGGACGCCTCCGGTCGGCAGTGGCTGGAGACGTGATGATCACGGCACGGCCACCACCCGGAGGGAACACCCGATGAGCGACACCACAGTCCCCCTGAAACAGCGAGTCGGCCGGTACGGCGCCTGGAGCGTCGAACTGCGCTCGGAGGACCCGGCCCGGCGCGCCGAACTGGACGAGGCCGCGACCGAGCTGGAGGAACTCGGGTACGGCGCCATCTGGCTCGGCAACAACAGCACCGCCGACCATGCGGCCCCGCTGCTCGGGGCGACGCGCCGCATCCTCGTCGGCACCAGCGTCCTGAACATCTGGCAACAGGAGGCCGCCACGACCGCGGCCGGCTTCGCCGAGGTGGCATCGACGCACCCCGGCCGCTACCTGGTGGGTCTCGGCGTGAGCCACGGCCCGCTGGTGAAGGACTACAGCCGCCCGTACGCGGCGATGACCGGCTACCTCGACGAGCTGGACGAGGCCGGCGTCGCCGCCGACAGCAGGGTTCTGGCCGCGCTGGGCCCGAAGATGCTGAAGCTGTCCGGCGAGCGAGCGGCCGGCGCCATCCCCTACCTGGTCACGCCCGAACACACCGCCCAGGCCCGCGAGATCCTCGGCGAGGGCCCGCTGCTCGCCCCGGAGCTGAAGGTGGTTCTGGAGACCGACCCGGCCCGGGCCCGCGCGCTGGCCCGCGACGCCCTCGCCATGTACCTCACCCTGCCGAACTACACCAACAACTTCCTGCGGCACGGCTTCACCGAGGCTGACCTGACCGAGGGCGGCAGCGACCGCCTGATCGACGCGGTCTTCGCCTGGGGCGACGAGGACCGCATCCGCGACCGCATCGACACCTTCCATAAGGCAGGCGGGGACCACGTGGCCCTCCAGGTGCTCACCGGCACCCACAGGGGCGATCTCCCGAGGGAGGAATGGCGCAGGCTCGCTTCTCTATTGGGATGACGGCCTCGGGGAACACCGGGACCGTGGTGAGCCGTAGCGCCAGTTCCGGTTCTGGTCTCTCACACACGGTCAGTTGAGAGAGCCGCCCGGCGGCGCGTGAACCGCCCGCATTCGCCCAAGCCCGCCACTCGCAGAAGTCCTCTCAGAACTAGTGCGCTCCGCGACGGGGTTCTGAGAGACGGCTGACCTGCCTGGCCTCACCGCTGCCCGCTGATCGCCGTTCCCCGAGGTCGCCGCCCGTAGCGGCCATAGGTCCTTCTTTACCCGGGGCCCATTTCCCGCAGATCGCCCAGAAGCTCGTCATCACCTCGGGCTGAACCAGGGCAAGCACCCCCAGTCGTCCGGGCCTACCGCGTCCTAGGGCCCGTATCGAGTCGTGATCAAACTGCCTACTTCGCCGGCCGCCTGTGCGACTCGCGTGAGAGCATCCGTCCATGAGCAGCGACCTGGAAGTGAGTGCTCTGGCGATCAACGTCACGATCCCGCAGGCGCTCCGCTGGACGGACACTCGACGTGGTGAAGAGTTCCAACTGACCACACTCAACATCCGGCTTCTCCCGGACGGTCACCTCGCCGCGAAAGCCTATGGCCGCCCAGTCGGCGGTGGTCGGGGCGCATATGTCTCGTTCCCGGTACCCGACGAACCAGAACTGGCGGCTCTGGTTGTCGACGCGGCCAGCCGCGCCGGAACGTTGTGGGCCGCCCATCACGGTCTCGGCTGAGCCCAGTTCGGCTTGAGGACAGACGGTGGCAGTTCCGGACTCCGCTCTCGCGGCGGGGTCTGGTCCGGTAGGTCTTCTTGCGTGACGCGAGCGCAACTGACGGACACACAGTGGGAGTTCATCGGACCGTACCTGCCGATCGGCGAGTACGGCCCGTACCCCGAACGGCTGCGGCAGCAGTTCGAGGGTGTGATCTGGCGGTTCAGGACCGGCGGGCAGTGGCGGGAGATGCCGGAGGGTTCGGCGCCTGGTCGACCGTGCACAACCGCTTCCGGCAGTGGCGTGGGGCCGGCGTCTTCGAGGCCCTGCTGGAGGGCCTGATCGCGGAAGCGGCGAAGCGGGGTGAGGTGGACCTGTCCCTGGTCAGCATCGATTCCACCACGGTGCGGGCACACCACGATGCCGCCGGGATGCACCTGGGCGAGGACGTCATCACCGCACTGGAGAAGGCTGCTGCCGAGGAGAAGGCCAGGTCAAAGGGGGCAGCCTCGAAGAACAAAGCGGGCAGGCCGACAAAGCAGATCCCGACCGGGAGGAACGACGACGCATACGGCGTCGGCGAAGAGTCCGTCTGAAGGCTGCTCTCCTGGGACGCTCCAGGGCGGGCAGACCAGCAAGGTCCATCTGGCCGCCGACCGCAGGTGCCGCCCGCTGGCGTTCGTCCTGACCGCGGGCCAGGCCGCTGACAGTCCGCAGTTCATCCCGGTGCTCAAGAAGTTACGGGTCCGCGGTCCCGTCGGCCGCCCCCGCGCCCGGCCTGACGCGGTCGCCGGGGACAAGGCCTACTCGTCCCGCGGCAACCGGGCCCACCTGCATCGACGCGGCATCAAGGCAGTGATCCCGGAGAAGAAGGACCAGGCCGCCAACCGGAAAAAGAAGGGTCCCGGGGGCGGTCGACCCGTCAGCCACGATGCCGCCCTCCACAAGGAGAGGAACACCGTCGAGCGCCTGATCAACAAACTCAAGGCCTGGCGAGGCATCGCCACCCGATACGACAAGACCCCAGACAGCTACCTCGCCGGCCTCCACCTACGAGCCTCGATGATCTGGATCAAAGACCTCACCCGGACCATCAGTTGATCACGACTCGATACGGGCCCTAGTCGAGGGCGAAACGATGGAGCTCCCGACCCGACTCGCTTCGAGGTCGCCCCTTGCTCAGCGAGTGTGACCTTCCGGCCCGCGCGCGCCGCCTCTCGAACCCGTTACCACCACTGAGCCTGGTCGGCCTTGGCGACGAGATCGCCGTCCGTGCCGTTGATCTCCCAATGAAACGCGGTGGCGCGGGACGTCCCACCGCGGAAGTGCTGCGTGGCGCCGCTCGTGACGTCCAGCACGTACGCCTGGCTGTCGTCGTAAGTGGCGCCCCCGATCCAGCCCGACCCGAGCATGCTCCGCGTCGCGTCGGTGGGCCAGGGCGGGCGCGACGCTGACGCCGACCATGAGCAGGGCGGATGCGGGCAGGCCGAAGACGGCGCGTCGCATGAAGTCTCCAAGGAGGGTGGGGGGTTGGAGATGCGCACACGAGAAACCGCAACCGTGGCGCTGCCGCTACGCGCGTGGACCAGATACGACAACTCCCTCACGTGTCCTTCACCCGGCGGTCACCCGCCGCCGGCGCGCCGTGGTGGCCGACACCGCGGCGCGTCCGGTGCTGTGCTCGGTGGCATCGTCGCTGTAGTACGAGGCGCAGCACGACACGGGGCCGCTCGAACAACGAACAGTGCTCCGGCCGTAGCCGTAGCCGCGGCCGGTGCAAGTTGCTGAACAGCTGCACCGGGGGCCCCCGGCGAGCGTATTTACTGCGCCAGATCGACGAATCGGGGTGCGGGGTGGGCTCGCCGCCGATGAACGGCACTTTCGCCGCGTCGAGTTCAGCGGCTAGGTCGATGACCCGCTGCGCGTCGTCGTGGTTCATTGCCTCGTAGCCTGGGCGGGCGCGGCCTCTGCTCAGCAGTGCTGGCCGTACGTCAGCTGACAACGAAGGGTGGTCTCCAGCTCGAGGAACGTGGGCGCCGCGGGTGTCGTGAGAGCCTCTGAAGCGCGGCCCGATCTCAGCGCGCCCCGATCTACGAATGGCTCGATCAACCCGATCAACCCGTCACGCAGCCGGAGGGTGACCGTCCGCCTGTTCCACCTGGACGACCTGGATGTCCAACTCGATCTGGATGGTGGTACCGATGGCGGCGATGCCGCGGGGCAGCATCTTCTGCCAGGTAAGAGTGAAGTCCTCCCGGTGCAGTTCGGTGACCGCCCTGCAGGCCGCGCGGGCCTCACCCAGCATGCCCGCCGCCAGGCCCAAGTAGGTGGTTTCGAGCTTCACGGTGCGCGAGACGCCGTGCAGGACCAGCGCCCCGGTGACCGCCCAGCGGGAACCACCACGGTGCACGAAATCACCTCCGTCGAAGATCAGATACGGGTAGACGGCAACGTCGAGGAAGTCCGGTGAACGCAGATGATCGTCGCGCATGGAAACACCTGTGTCGATGCTGCCGGCCTCGATATAGATCTCGATCCGGGACTCGCGCATTCGCTCGGCGATCCACAGGCTGCCCGAGAAGCGGTTGAACCGGCCGTGGATCTCGGCCAGACCAATGTGCCGGGCACTGAACCGAATGGCGGTGTGCGCCGGATCGATGTCCCAGCGGCCCGGTGCCGGAGTCGGCGGCGACGCCGCGGCGCGCAGTTCGACCACGCCGGCCGATGCCCGCTCCCCGGCGGTCACCCGTAGGGGGACGCGACGTGGCTGATATCCATCACAAGCGACCGAAAGCTGGTAGTCGCCGGCCGGTACGGCGGCAGTGAACAGGCCATACGTATCGGTGCTGCCCTGCGCCGTCAACAGCCCTGCCTGGTCCAGGACGTTGACCGTGGCCTGCATGGGCAGCCCTACCGGATCCACCACCTGGCACTCGGCCCGCCCCGCCCCTTGGGGCAGCGCCAAACTCGGGTGCCCGAGCACTCCGCCGCCTCCGATATGCCTGCCCCGCCGAAAGAGGGTGAACATCTCCGCGCCTTTCGCCTCACCGTGTGAATCCGCAACATCCTGGCAAGATTTACCAGCCCTGCGGCGCCCCGCGCCCGCGATAGGGGCCGGTATTCCGGACTGTAAAATTCACTGAGCTCAACCACACAGACTGAAGGGAGAATCGGCATCCCACACGCGCCTTTGTCCTGCGCAACTCCCCGCAGGGCAGAGTGCAAAAGCCGTCTGTCCATCACACTGCGCTGCTGTGACCCGAGGAAACAGCAGGCCGGCTCCCTGTGGTGCATGGCCCTCAACGATCCTCGGCGGCGGCTCCGGCATCAACATCGACAACGGCGGCTACCCGGTCTCAACATCTGCCTCCGAGCCGCCCCCGGCCAAGACCACCACCTGCACCCCCTGACCCGCTCAGAGCAGCTGAGGCTCCGCGCCCAACGGCCAAGAGCTCGCACCAAAAGCGATGGGGTGTCCCGCGACGTGGTGTAAGGATCAAGCGCTGTGCGCTCCGGCTCCAGGCGCAGGACGATGTGTTGTGGCGGAGGCAGCCCACGATGCCTCTGTGTAGGGCGAGTTGGGCATCCGATCGGGCCGGACCAGCATCTCTGGTCAGCGTATTCCGCTGTCTTGGTCCCGTACATCACCTCGTCCGCTCCGCGGTAGAGGTTCCCAGGCCGCGGTTCCGCTCGCAGCGCGCACCGCGGCGACGCGCCGCCCTCAGATGCAGGGCACCGTACGCCGACCAGTGCTCACTGGGCGAGTCGTCGTCGGCGGGAGCGGAGGACCCGGACACCGTCGTGCGATCGTCAACCGGTACGCGGCGGTCCGGCCGGAGAGCGCCGAAGCGCGCATGCCCGCTTCGGCTGGAGCGGCTGGCACGAGCGGGACAGGCAGGCGCTGGCGCCCACCTACGACCACGGCGGGGCTGGTGTCCCGATGGCCTGGGAGGCGCTGTGGAGGCGGCTGGTGTGCGCTGCACGGCCTCCTGAGCCGGTGTGGCAGTGGCGACCAGGTGACGGCGTACGCCTGCGTCAGTGAGGTGGACACTGGCGCGGGCCCCTGGTGCGCGCTGAAGAAACAGCATCGGGGGGGCCGATCGGAGGACATCCCCATCAGCCAGGCAAACGGTTGACCGGGTGAACCCTGAGGCCTTGGGGGAGGGCTAGCTTTCTTTCAGGAGGTCCTTCCACAGCGAAGATGCAACTCTCATGAGAAGCATGAGTGGCACGTGTGGCAACCGCTCGCCTGGGTGTGAAGACCAGCGGTATCCAGTCCGAAGAGTAGACCTGCACAGGCGCCATCTTCTCCGGAAACCCCTCCCTGTCTGTCCCGTTGTTTTCGGGAAACAATTACCCCCGCAACGGTTCCACGCCTCGTATCTGCAGGCTCACCTGAAAGCTTTCCTGGGATGCAAGAGCGTTCTTCAGCAGTAGGCATACCGCAGACCAAGGGTGTGCTGGCAGACAGGCTGGTCGTATTCCTGCTGGTCGCCTCAGCTCAGGGTCTGCCCGGAAGGACGACCACTGCGACGGCCAGTCCCACCACCCGGCAGGACTGTCCGACCACAGCAATCCCGACCACATCAATGAGGATTTTTCATCCTGATTTCGCAGGTGGGATGGGGTTGCCTGGGTCCGGTCGGGTGTGATCGGGCTGGTCAGCGGCCTTGATCGCCGTTCTTGGTCGTCTGCCGTGTCGGGTCACTCGTCCGTGTCTGCAGCGCCGCCCGGTTTCGCAGGCCCCTACGATCGACGGCGGAGCTTGGACGCGGGTCGAGGGGTTTGGAAGTCCGTGTTGGCCCGGATCGTCGAGCGCAGGGACCTGCCGCGTGAGCAGGCCGATGGGCTGTGCAAGCAGCTGGAGGACATCGACGTCGAGCTCGATCAGCTCACGGTCGCCGAGCGGGTGATCGCCAGGTTGCTCGCCGACGACGAGCCCGGCGGTGCGGAATCGGAGGCGGACGCCGGGCCCGAGCCCTTGAACCTGCCGCCGGGATGACGGTGCCGCACCGGCGCCAGGCACAGGGCGTGGCCGATCTTCCCGCCGAGTACCAGCGGTTCCTGACGCTGGTCGCTGCGGCGCCACGGGCGGTGGCCTGTCGGGACGTGTGCGAACAGCTCGGTGTGCCGATCGCCGCCAAGGAACATCGAGGGCGTGCGTAGCAAGCTCGAGCGGCTGGTGGAACGGGGCTGTCTGATCGAGACGCGGCCGGGCAAGTTCACGCCCCGTCCCTGCCGGGCCGGCGGCGGCCCAGCGGGGCCCGCTCCAGCGAGATCACCACGGCCCGGCACCACAAGGCCACCGCCCACCTGCGCAACGCGGGCCTGGGCGCCATCGGCGACCCGGGGTTCACCGGTTTGGAGGACGACCCCGACGACCCCGTGATCATCACCGGGTGCGGCGTGCCCGCAAGCGGCCGCTCACGCGGCCGAGAAGGAGGCGAACAAGCTGGTCAGCCGGGAGCGTGCTGCCAACGAGCACGGCTTCGCCGACCTGAAGAACTGGAGGATCCTGACGAAGGCACGGATGAACGCCTGGCACGCCACCGAGTTGCTGCGCGCCCTGCTCGTCCTGACCAACCCCGAGATCACCCGCTGGCAAACGATCACGAGTGACGATCACGACCGCCGACCAACCGCTGACCAGCCCGATCACACCCGACCGAACCCAGGCCGCCCCATCCCACCTGCGAAATCAGGATGAAAACCTCAATGCGAGCTCGAGCGCTGAGGAGGTCCAGCCTTATCCCATCTGGCTGGTGAACTGGTTCATGTCGAAATAGTCGCGCCAGGCGTTGATCTTGCCATCAGTGACCTCGAAGGTCCCCATGACCGGCAGTTCGAACGATTTGTCAGGGAGCCTGAAGACGTCCACCCGCTCGGTCATCACGATCGGTCCGTCGGCTGCGATGTTGATGACGCGGAACTCGATGTGCTCAATGCCTGGCGGGCCGGGGCGGATGAACGAGGTGATCGAGTTGGCGATGGCCTCCCGGCCGGTGATCGGCGCCAGCGGGATGTTGTGGTAGATGGCGTCGTCGGTGAAAAATGCTGCCAGTTCGGCGGCCCCAGCGTTGTCCGACCACGCCGCGCAAAACCTGCGCACTACCTCGATTGGGCTTTCCATCTGGCTCCCCTGCGGTTGATCTTGACAGTACGCTGCGATAAGCCGCTAAGCGGTGAGGATGAGCTTTTCGTGCGCTGTGCCCACTTCGAGGAGGGCGTGCGCCTGCGCGGCGTCCCGCATCGGCAGCAGCCGCTGGGCACGCAGGCGGAGTTGCCCGGAAGCGAGTAGTGGCATGGTCTGCTCGACCGCGTCGGGGGCACGGTCCGGGGTGGGGGCGGAGAGGGCGACACCGAAGTCGGCCGCGTGCTCGTCCGCGAGGGTGATCACGCGCGCGGGGCCGCCCGCGAGTTCGACGGCGTCGCGGAGGCCGCCCTTGCCTCCGGCGTCGAAGACGGCGTCCACCTTGCCGACGTGCGCGCGCATCTGCGCAAGGAGCGCCGATCCGTAGCGGACCGGGATCGCGCCGAGATCCTTGGCGAACTGCTCGTCGCTCGGGCCGGTGGCACTGAAGACTCTGAGGCCCTGGGATACGGCCAGCTGGGTGGCGATCACGCCGACGGAGCCTCCGCCCCCGAGAACGAGCAGGGTCTCGCCGGAGGTGACGCCGAGCTGACGCAGGACGCCGACGGCGGCTTCGGCCGAGGCGGGCAGCGCTGCGGCGTCGGCCCAGCTGACGGTCGCCGGTTTGACGGTCCAGGCCGAGGCGAGGGCGTATTCGCCGTACCCGCCGAGCGTGGGCAGCTGGGCGGCGACCTCGTCACCCAGCGACACGCCAGTCACGCCCGGGCCGAGGGCGTCGACGGTGCCGGCGGCCTCGAAGCCGAGAACGGCGGGGTCGGGCAGCGGGAAGACCTCTCGGAGGTCGCCGCGCCGGATCTTCAGGTCGGTCGGGCCGACTCCCGCCGCGTGGACGCGCATCCTGATCTGGCCAGGCCCGGGTGCGGGCAGGGCGACTTCCGACCACACGAGCGTCTCGGGCGATCCATAACCGGTGAGCACTGCTGCGTACGGCATCGGTACCTCCTGCTCCTGGCGGCCCGCGCGAGATGATGTGGGAGCGGCACGACGGTGGTGCTAGACAGAAAGCATAGGTGATATGTCACGCAATGCCAACGGCGGTGCGCCGGTGCCCGAGGGCGGGTGGCTCGACGGCGAACAGCAACGAGCCTGGCTGGCGTACATCCGAGTTCAGCTGCGGCTGACCTACGAGATGAATCGCCAGCTGCAGTCCGACAGCGATCTGTCCCTTCCGGATTACGACGTCCTGACGGCCCTGAGCGTCGCCGACGGGGGCCCGATGCCGATCACGGTGCTGGCCGCGCAGATCGGCTGGGAGCGCAGCCGGGTCTCGCACCACGTGCGGCGGATGGCCAAGCGGGAACTGGTGAGCTGCAGCCTGTCTGCGAACGACCGGCGCGTGACCGAGGTGAGTCTGACCCAACACGGCCGGAAGGTGCTCGAGGCCGCGGCTCTGGGACACGTGGAACTCGTGCGTCGCCTGTTCTTCGACGGCTTGCCGCGCGAGCTTGTCGGGCCGCTCAGCCACGCGCTGGAGAGCGTCTACGCGAACATCATCGCGCAGGGCACGCTGCCGCCGCCGGTGGACTGGCACCCGCCCGGGGCGAGTGACCGGCGGCGGGCGCCGGGCTTGACTTAGAGACCACCCGATAGGTCACGCGACAGACGATCAATTCCGGCGATCACAACCTCCTACCAGCACAACCGCCTACCAGCGCGAGTACCCCACACGAGTGCCATTCCAGCCCGCCCACCAGCAGCTTCGAGTGGGAATTCGCTCCATGCCTATGACCAGATGAAGACCGCCTCCAGGCCGAAGCGGACGCGAAGAGCCTGATCACCTGGGGACGTGAACGTCGACGCGACGGTGTGCCGGGCCCATCAGCGCGCCGCCGGGGCGGCGAAAAGGGGGATCTTCAGAAGGAACCACCCGGTGGCGTCTTCGACGAGTCGGCTGACCACGGACTCAGACGGTCCCGGGGTGGGCTGACCAGCAAGATGTACCTTGCCGTCGCGCCGGGCCAAAAGCCGCTGTCCGTCGTGATCACGGCCGGGCAGCGGGGCGATTCCCCGCAGTTCGAGCCGGTCCTGGAAGCGATCCGGATCCCCCGACTCGGACTCGGTCGGCCGCGAAGACGTCCGGACCGGGTTCGTGCGGACAAGGCATACGACTCCCGAGAGAACCGCTCTTACCTGCGCAGACGTGAAATCAAGGCCACGATCCCGGTCCCGGCGGACCGCGTTCGCAATCGCCGGAGACTCGGCTCCAAGGGGGGCCGGCTATGGCCCCCTCGGCCGTGTACTGGCACTTCCCCTCCGAGGCGGACCTGCGCTCGGCAGTTCTCGACACCGAATACACCTCGCTGGTCGAAGCAGTGGAGTCGGCCCTCGACGCCACGGACGAGTCCGGCAACCAGCTGGTCGTCGCCGGCGACGTCTACATCGCCTGGGGCGCGGCCCACTCGGGCGCATACCAGCTCCTGTTCGAGAGCAATGACGCGCTGCCGGAGACCAGAGCCGCGCGCGGCCCCCGACTCCAGGCACGCATCATCGAACTCGCGCGGCTCGTCGACCCGGATGTACCTTTCGCCTCCGCACGCCTGTTGGCGCCAAGCGACGACCACATGCCCCTGGCGTGCCCGATGTGCCCGAGGCGAGCCGGAGTAACGGGGAGTTGAAAGTCGGCCCGATGGCCTCTCGCGCCAGAAGGCCGGCCGACAACGCGACCGCGACGCGCCCGTGGCTCTACGCCCCGTATCGCCAGCAAGGGCACCGACTCCAGTCAGCGGCTCGGTCGGCCCTGCTGGACCATCGAAGGCACTATGGCTGGCTTGCCGGATGCCAGATACGGATGCCAGCGCCTGCGCCGCCGCTACGACGCAAGGTCAGTCACTTCCTGGCCTTCACCAGCATCGCGTGCACCCTCATCTGCTATCGCCGGTTGACCAATTGAGATGACCTGTCAGTCGAGGGTGAAGTAACGCCACCGGCCCCGGTGTTCTGAACGGATGTTGAACCGTCCCTCGATCACGGAAGCCTTGATCACGGCACCGGATCCGCCACACCAAAGTGAATCGGCTCGATCGGTGCGGCAGACCTACCTACCCTCACTCTGACTTTCGGCCAATCTGTAGATCACGGCTACCACCCGACCTGGTCTTTTGGCCGCTCAGGATTAGTCAAATTCACACACGCTCGGACTGAATGCGAGCCTTCACGAGCGGTGTCGCGCGCTTGACCTGCGCACATCAGTTTCACACCCTGCGCACAGGTTGAGCACGTCCAAAACGCGTTCGGTCGGCTGGCCCTGACCAGTTGCACAGGCGAAGCTTCTCCCCGGCCCACACGGCCGCAACCCCCGATCCTCACGAAGGAGCCTCCGTTGCGCATGAACCTGCGCCTCGCCGGATTCGCCGCAGCTGCCGTCAGTCTGACCGCTGCAACGCTCACCACGGCCTCGGTCACCGCCGCCGCGGCGCCCACCAGCCTCTACGCACCCTCGGCGCTGGTACTGACCGTGTCTCACCCTGGCGGAACGACCGACTCCGCAGCTCGCGCAGTCACGCTCAGTTGTGCACCCCGCGCCACCGGCACGCACCCTGATCCCGCTGCGGCCTGCGCGGATCTGCGCAACGCCAACGGACAGCCTGACACCCTGCTGTCCCCGGTAGGCGGCCAGGTCTGTATGAGGCTCTGGGCCCCCGTGACCATCACGGTGGATGGAGTCTGGCAGGGCACCCGCACATCTTGGAAACACACTTTTGTGAACGCCTGCGAAATGAACAACGCGGTCTCGCAGAGCAGCCTCTTCGCCTTCTGACCCACCGGGCACACGGACGACCAAGGTAGAACGGTCGTGGCAGAGGGGCCGGTGCCGGCCAGCGCCCGGACGGGCCGTTCGTTTCCTGCAATTCCGCTGCGGTGGTCCCTGTACGCAACAGGCCGGGGCGGCATCGCCAGCGGATCGCGGAAGGTGCCATAGGAAGCTTCAACACGACGTGGTGACAAGGTACTTCACGCATGGCAGACGCCGGCCGCGGTTCATACCTCGTCCGGCTCGGCGGAGAATGCACAATCCAGGCCAGACGTCCTCGCGCTGACGACGTCAGCCTCCCAGACCAGGTCACCTGCCACGTCGACCCTCGGAGCACAGAAGTACGGACGCTGGTCGGGTCCGTCCACAGCAGCGAGCCGGCAGCCCAAGGCTGCCGGCTCGTTGTCGAAGGCGATCTGAAGCGCGTTTGTCCAGGGCGTCACCAGCGGTGCCGATCGATGCGTTGATGCGTTGATGGGTCGATGTCGGCGTCGAGGAGGTGCGCGGTGAATGCGAACGACGTGTACTGACTGCTCGCGTCCGCATGATGAACCAGCCCCGGACCAGCTGGGATGCCCCTCGGTCGCGTCGCCACAAGGCCATGCCCAGGGCGTCCAGGACAAGCTTGGCCCGCTCGCTGGTGGCAGCGGGCCAGTCCACCATCCAGGAAGTCTCGCACTCGCGTTTGCCAGGCCCGCCCTCTCCGGCCTTGATCTGCACGACAACACAGAGGCCACCGGCACCACCAGCCGGCGGGCGTGGCCAGTCTCATATCGTCGCTCGCGGGCCCGTCGGGGTCGTAGTCCCCGGGGACGGTCGGCACCTTCCACGGTGTGTTCAGCGAGCTCCGATGCGAGTGCTCACGCTGAGGCTCACCGACCCGTAGCAGAGAGGGCTTCAGCCCCGTGCGTCGTCCCCATGGCGGTGGCCGTCGCGGAGGTGCTCGCGTAAGAGCGCGCGGAGTTGGGGGAGCGGTGTGCCGGCGCCGAGGGGTGCGAGGAAGTCGGGCAATCGAGCACGTACCGGGGCACCGCCGCCGCCAAGCGTCCCAGGGTGGTGTGTTCGTCGGCCGGGGCCAGCAAGTTCCAGCGCCGGGAGAAGACTCCGTTGCGCTGGACGGACTCGAAGAACCCCGCCACATGGCACACGCGGACCAGCTCCTCCTCGCCCGGCCGGGACGCACCCTCCAGATGTATCTGAACGGGCGAGCAGATGGGTCCCAGCCGAGGCGCGGGTTACGGTCGATGCCGGCAATCTCGCTCTTGCAGCCACGGGTGACATATCGGCCGTCGAGAGAATTGGCTCGATCTGTCATGGACGCGATCAGTGCATGCCCGGAGACTGGGGCAATTCTCAGCCGACAGCCGCGACAGGCTCAACTCCAGGAGACCGCGTGCGCACTCACCTCGCCGCTGCCCTCAGCGCCGTCGCGCTGACCGCGGGCACGCTCCTGGGCGCCCCCGCGGCCGACGCCCACACCGCCGACTACCCGATCAGCGAATTCGACATCACCATCGGGAACACGTACACGAGGGGCCTGATCACCTGGTACAACCGGCAGGTCGTCGTGGCTGGGGAGCACAAATCGGTGAGTGCGGCCGACGTGGCGAGTTGCCGGGCGACCCGGGCCTACACCCTCGACTCTCACGATGGGCAGTTGGGGGACGAACTCAGCGACAACA
This sequence comes from Streptomyces sp. NPDC058246, assembly GCF_042881985.1. Classification (NCBI taxonomy): domain Bacteria; kingdom Bacillati; phylum Actinomycetota; class Actinomycetes; order Kitasatosporales; family Streptomycetaceae; genus Streptomyces; species Streptomyces sp. NPDC058246. The sequence goes on from NZ_JBHVWZ010000025.1 coordinate 56,394, forward strand.
TCGTGTGCGGCTCGAGCGCGCGATTCCACTTCAGCGTGCCGGCGGACGTCCCCGGCGGCGCCGCGGTCGTACGGGTCTGCCTCACCGACGGTTTCCACAATCCCCTGCGCTGCGAGCGGTACGGACGCTGATCCCCGTCCTGGTCCCGGCGTACCGGGGCGCTGTTCACGAGTCGAGATTTGACGGCACTGTGGTGCTTGGCGGGACATCATGGAGATGCTTCTCGGTGCAGGGGTTGGTCACACTGCTTTGTTGGGAGCAGGTTCTAATACCGATCCAGGCGGTGCGCGTAGGGGGTCGGTAGAGACTGGGTGCCGCCTCTGGGGAACCAAGCCGTGCAAAGATCCCGGTACCGTTCGGGGACCGACATGCCGTGCACGTATGCGTCGTCGGTCGACCAGTAGCCAAGAAGCAGCCGGATGAGCGCCTTGTCATCGGGGAACAGGTCGCCGCGTCGCAGCGCGTCGAACGCCTGGTCGTAGGCCTTGTCCGACTGCTGCACGGTAGCCCTGCGCAGCAACTCGGGCTCGAGCTTCCGCACCAGGGACGAGCGGTTCAAGACGGCGGCCATCATTCCGCCGCTCGGCGGAAATCTCTGCTGGTAGGTGCAGCCCATATGGCGAGCGACTCGGCCGGTGAGGCTGTCGGCCGGCTCCCGCACTGTGAATTCGCTCAGACGCCGTTTCCAGCAGAGCCGGGCGATGGCCATGAGCAGCAGGCGCGCCGCGGAGGCATTCTCGGCCACCAGTTCGTCCACGGTCAGTGAACCCAGCGGATCGCCGAACGCTCGGCCCTCCAGCACGGCATAGCCGGCGGCAGCACCATCGGTCTGCAGGATCAGGGTCTGCGACCCAGGCTTCCACGTGGCCTGGGGGATGAGCCGGTTCCAGCCTGCGTGCCGTACGTGGGTCCAGGGCCGCTGGGCGTGTGCGGTGTTGTACATGCGGATCATCGCCGGGAGATCGGCCGGAGAGCCGCTGCGGATGCCCGGGACGGCCGTACCCAGATCGTCTCCCGCCGCCTGTTCGACGTTGCGCACGGGGATGACCAGGTGCCCTTCGGCGACGGCTCCGACGAAACCGAACTGCTCGTACACCCCCTCGATACCGTTGGATACGAAGGCGACGTCCACCCGCTGTGCCATGCCGGCCAACGCCTGGCGGAGGAGTCGACTCATGTGCCCCTGGCGTCGGAACTCGGGCTGGGTTTCCACGCCACCGATGCCTTCTGCGGCAACGGCCACCGCACCGAATCGCAGTTGGAAGGAGAGCACCTCCAGCTCGGCGACCGGTTCGCCTCCAGCGGTCCGCAACCGGCAATAGCGCACTCGCAGACTGCGCACTTCCTGATCCGCGAGTTCGGTGTAGGCGGCTCTTGGCTCATGATCCGACACGGAAAGTCCTCAGCCTCTTGATCGCACCGCGGTGCCGTCTTTTCCCGCGAACATCAGCGATGTCCTTACCTCCCCATTGCTGCTGAAACCCGTCAACAAACGCTGTCACCAAAAGCGAACAACGCCATGCTGATTGACGGGGGAGGCGTCGGGTCATCGAAGCCGTCGCGCCCGGCCCAGGCCGACCGCCCGGCACGAAGAGCCGGCACCCGGCCGGCCGACGCGACGTGGGACGTGTCCTCGCACAGGCGATACAGCCGCCCCGCCCACTACAAGTTCGACCGCCTCGGCCGCGAGCAGCGGGCTCACCCGGGCGGCGCAACACCATCGCGGCACGCTCGACCAGGTCGGGGTCGTCGCATCGGCTGAGGGCGCAGCGCTTTGATGGCGACTGCGGAACCGGCCGAGATGGCCGCCGTCCGGACGCGCGTCGACACCGCACCCTTCGCCGCCGGTCGGCGGCAGTGAGGGGTACGTGCAGCCGCGCGCCCGGTGGCCGGTGAAGCGGGCGAAGCACCAGCGGGCGGGACGGTGACGAGACCGGGCCGGTACCGGGAGACAAGCGGTCGTGGAACTTTTAGTGAGGGGATTGCGGTTTCGGGAGCCGGAGCCGTGTCATGGCTTCTCTGCGTTCGCCGCCACCGTACGGTCCTCATGCTGCGGCCTCGCCTGGGCGGGTAGGGGAAGGGGCCGGGCCGGTGCGTCGAAGGTGTAGGCATCAGAGTCGAATCGGCTCAGCCGGCGCACGAGCCGGCCAGTGGACCACGGCCAGGCGAAGACGTTCCGCCCGGTGGGTGTGAAGTAGTAGCTGGTACAGCTGCCCGAGTTGTAGACCGTGGTCGCGAGCGACTCCTGGACGGCGGTGTTGTGCGCGGCTTGTGCGGCCGACCGGACGTCCAGGGCATGATGGCCGGCCTGGTCGAGGTGGGCCAGGGCGGAAGTGAGGTATGTCAGCTGGGCTTCGAGGACCGTGATCGCGGAGGTGGAGCCGCCGAGGAGATTGGGTCCGAGAAGCAGGAAGAGGTTGGGGAAGCCACTCACAGTGGTGCCCATGTATGCCTGCGGTTCACCGCCCCATGCTTCGTCAAGTGTCCGGCCGTTCGTGCCGTACAGGGACTTGGCCAGCGGCAGCTCACCGACGCGGAAGCCCGTGGCCTCGATGAGCACGTCGCTCTGGACGATGGAGCCGTCGGCGCCGACAACCTCGTTTCCGCGTACGGCGCTCACGGCGGTGGGATGCAGGCGGACGTGCGGCCGACCCAGCGCCCGGTAGAAGGTGCTGGACGTCAAAAGGCGCTTGCATCCCAACCGGTAATCCGGTGTCAGTTGTTGGCGAAGCTGTCGGTCGTGGACCGTGAGCCGCAGGTGTGCGCGGGCGCCTGCCTCCAGGAGGCGGGTGGCCTGCGGGTGGCGGAAGGCATAGCCGAAGCCCTCCTGGAGGGCGTACTGCCCGGCGCGCAGAACGCCGCGCGCACCAGGCACATGGTCTAGAAGCCGGTTGACCGCCGCGGGTACCGGCACATCGGGCTTGGGCAGCACCCACTGGGCGGTGCGCTGGAAGAGCTCCACGGCCGCAGCCTGGGCTTCGATGACCGGGACGATCTGCACAGCGGAGGCACCGCTGCCCACCACGGTCACCCGCCGTCCGGCCAAGGAGACGCTGTGGTCCCACTGGGCGGTATGGAACACGGGGCCGTTGAAGTCCTCGATCCCGGGGACCTCCAGGCGGCGGGGGACGTGCCACGGGCCGGTGGCCAGGACCAGTACAGCCGCGCTGTAGGGCCCGTCGCTGGTCTCCAGCAGCCAGCGGCCGGCCGCCCCATCCCACCGGGCCCCCAGCACCTGTACACCGCAGCGCAGCATGTCACCGAGCCGGTACCGTTCGGCAATCCCCCGTAGGTAGGCGAGGATCTCCCGCTGCCCGGCGAAGACCCTGCTCCAGGCGGCGTCCGGGGTGAAGGAGTAGCTGTAGAGCGTCGAAGGCACATCGCAGGCGCAGCCCGGGTAGGTGTTGTCCCTCCAGGTGCCGCCGAGTTGCGCCCCCTTCTCCAGAACGAGCACATCCTTAAACCCCGCCTCGCGAAGCCGGACGGCGGCGCCGATCCCGGAGAACCCTGCTCCGACGACCACGGCCCGCACGTTCCTGACAGGCCGCGCGCTCTGGGCCGGGATCACAGCAACGCTCCAGCCGGGCGGCAGGCGCAGAGAGCACGGCCCGCACGCAGCTCTCCCCGAGTTGTTGGGCGGGCGGATCCCGAGGAAGGCCCAGCTTCGCAGGCCGGCTCGGCCACCCGTCGTGCTCTGTCAGCCACGGCCTGCCCACCTGAGGCGCATTGCCATGCCGAGGTGTATGGATCCGGCTCGGGTCCAGCATTCAACGGCAAACCTGCCTGCATCAGTACCTTCTTCTCCTTGCTCCGGCTAGGCGCCGCCGGCCGACGGGTCACCCGGACACCTATCCACGACGACGACCGGCCCGGGCGTGGGTGGGTCCGGCGGCGTCGTCGTCCGCATCCACGCCACTTCCGCCGAGTCCGGCGTGAACGCCTCGTGCATACAGTTCACGGGAAGTGATCGTGTGCTTGAACGGGGACGCACGGGACGTTCCACCGACGCCACGCACTGCATGATCCCGAACTGCTTCTGTCGGCTACGCACGTACGCCGGCACCGTATGACGGTGAAGAAACCTCACATGCTGGGAAGATGCTCAGTTCCGGCCGCCGAGAGCATCACTCGAACGAAGCACGAAGCACAAGGCACGAGGCACGGATCGCCGCGACGGGGCTGACGGGCATGTCTGGAGGCACACCAAGTTTGGCGACAAATACGTCACCGTGATCATCGATCTCAGTCCCATTTGTGAAGACCGGGCTGGCGAGGCTGCTGTGTTCAAACAGTTGCTCGCCGGGCGCCCAAGGCCTGGTCCGCCGGGAGCGAAGTGGTCGCGATGGATGGGTTCACCGGGTTCAAGACTGCCGCCGCCGAAGAGCTCCCTGACGCGGTCCCGGTGATGGGCCCGGCGGCCGAACTGGCGGGGCCCTGCGGATGTGAGCCAGCGTGAGCGTGCGGACCTGGTGCGCCCGGGGCCCGGGGCCCGGGCGCGCAGGGCGTCGCGGGCGGCCCGCGCAACGTTCGTGCAGGAGATGGTCTTCCACGTACCCACCCGAACACCACGAAACGACGACGGGTGCTCAAGGCGCAGCGCAAGGCCGGCGATCCCTGCACCGCGCGCGGGCGGTAAGCCGTCCATCAGAGACGTCATCCCCCCGCACACGCAAGACCGGGCAACCAGCACAGACACACACCGTGCCTCCCGTCTGCCGCGGATCCGTGTCACGCGCACCCGACCGAGTGCCCAGGTCCGCGTCTCCCAGGCAACCGGTGTCGCATGCGCCGCAGGGATGAGGTCAAGAGGGGCGAGCGGACTGCGCCGAGAGCGCGCCGGGACCGGGTGGGCGGTCGCGCAACGCGACGGCGACCGACACAACGGCGCCGCAGGAGAGGACCGCCGCGAAGCCGATCATCGCGGTCTGCACGGCGAAGTGCCGCAGGGCGATGCTGAACAGGACGGAGGGCAGGCCCATTCCGAGGTACGCGACGACGAAGAACACGGCGAGGACTCCCGCGCGTGAGGCGGGCTCGGCCACTGAACCGGCACGTTCGACGCCTCCCTTGAACAGCAGCCCGGAGCCGGCTCCCGACAGCGACACGGCGACCAGGTAGAGCCAGAGCGCCGGGTGGTACAGGGCGACGGCGCACAGGACCAGGCCGACCGGGAAGACCACTGCCCCCACGGTCAGGACCCGGGGCAGTGGGAGGCATCCCACCACCAGTTGGGCGGCCGCCGCGGAACCGAACATGAGGAAGGCCGCCAGGCCGACCACGAGGTGCGAGTCGGTGTGCAGGGTGCCGTGGAGCACGCTCGCCCCGAGGGAGGAGATCAGGCCGAGGATCGCGAAGGCGAAGGCGCCCAGCGCGCCGGCCGCGCCGAACGTCCGCCGGCCGCCGGGGCGCAGGACGAACCTACTGGGCGGTTCGGCCGCGGGCAGCTCCAGGTCCACGGTCTCCGGGGTGCACAGCACCAGCGCCAGGCACACTGCCATGGCGAGCGTGAAGATCGCCTGGGTGGTGATCAGGGGCGTGGGAAGCCACTCGGCGGCGGCTCCGGCGACCAGGGGCCCTGAGGCCAGGCCGCCGAGGTTGGCGGCGGTGGCCACGATGCCGGGCAGCACCGAACCCATCCGTTCCGGACGGGCCTCGTGGTGGAGGTCGTGCAGGTACGTCGTCGCGGTCGAGGCCATCAGCCCCAGTCCGACACCGTTCAGGATCCTGCCCGCGATCAGCCCCGGCAGGTCCCGCCACACGATCAGTACGACCGACGCGACGATGCCGACCAGCAGCGCCGGGACGATGATGCGCCGCCGGCCGAGCCGGTCCGACAGGTGTCCCAGTCCGAGGAAGGCGGCCGCTGCGCCCACGACCATCGAGGCGTACGCCACCGTGACCGTGGTCGCGCCGAAGTGGTCCCGGGCCTCGTACAGCGGCCACAGCGGGGTCGGCGCCGTGCCGAAGGCCATCAGCACGGTGAAGGCCACCGCCACGAGCCAGAAGCCGGTCGCATGCGAGGCACGGCGCCGGGCGGGGGCGCGGGGCGGCAGGTCGGCGGGAGCGGGTGCTGGGATCCGGTGGGTCGGGTCGCCGGGAGCGTCGGCTGTGGGACGGCTCAGCGGCGTCGGAACGGCAGGCAGGGGTACCCCTCCTCGGGTGGAATTGGATGGCGCTTTCCATCCTCCTCACCAGCCAGGATCAATGCCAACGAATGTTTTTGCTGGGCTCGAGCAATGCGAGTGATACTTCTCGTGTGGAGCTACGTCAGCTGGAGCACTTCATCGCGGTCGCCGAGGAGCTGAGTTTCACGCGTGCCGCCCGTCGGCTGCACGTGGTGCAGTCCGGGGTGTCCGCCGCGATCCGCTCCCTGGAGCGCGAGCTCGGCTGCGCGCTCTTCGAGCGCACGTCGCAACAGGTCCGGCTCACCGGGGCGGGCGCGGCGCTGCTGCCGGAGGCTCGGGCCACCCTGCACGCCGCCCAGGCGGCCCAGGACGCCGTGCGCGCCGCACAGGACACGCTGCGCGGCACGGTGAACGTGGGCGCCATGGCCTCGGTCGAGGTGGTGGACCTGCCTGCGCTCCTCGGACAGCTGCACGCGCGGCATCCGGCGATCGACGTCCGGCTGCGGCTGGCGACGACCGGCTCGGCCGGACTGGCGCACGCGCTGCTCAGCGGGGACCTGGACGTGGCCTTCCTGTCGCTGCCCGAGCACAAGCCCGCCGGGATCGACGCACGGGAGCTGGCCACCGTGCCGCTCGTCCTGGTGGTGAGCGCCGCCCATCCGCTCGCGCAGCGGGGGGAGGTGGCACTTGCGGACCTCGCGGGGGAGCCCTTCGTGGACTTCCCGCCGGGCTACGGCAACCGCGAGGTGGTCGACCGGGCGTTCGCGGCGGCGGGCGTCGTACGCCGGGTGGCACTGGAAGTGCCCGACATCGACATGGGGGCGGCTCTGGTCCGGCACGGTCTGGGCATCGCCTTCCTGCCCGCGTTCGCCGTTGCCCGCACCCCCGGCCTGCACGTCCTGGACGTCCACGGCACCATGCTCCGCTGGAGCATGCATCTCGGCACGTCGTCGACCCGGCGGCCCAGCTCGGCCCTGCGGGCGCTTCTCGAGCTGGTCGACCTCCACGTCATCGCCCTGTGACGCCCGGGCCGCGGCCCGGGCGTCACCCGTCGGTGGTGTCCGGCCCCCCGCGTCCGCCTTGCTCCGGCCGCGACATCTGCCGCAGCATCCGCTGACGCTCACGCTGCCGTCGTCCATAGGCGGCGTCGGACACCTTCTCGTCCCCTTCGAGGCTGGTGCCGAAGGCCCCGCCGATCATCGCGATGGCGGTGATGAACCAGGCAAGGAAGAGGTAGTCGCCGACACCGACCTGCCGTCCGATGAACTTGCCCAGGACGGACGCGTCCAGCAGCAGGAAGGAGACGGCGGCCAGAATCGCGAACAGGGCCGTGGCCAGCACCACCACCGCGAGCGCGATGGTGACCAGGGTGACCAGGTTGTAGGGGTACAGGGGATGGTGCCGTGCGGGGAGGTGGGCGCCGCGCTCCCAGAGCTGGTGGTCGACGATGATCCACAAGGTGAGCGCGACGGCGGACCCAGCGGTGATGACGGCATGCTGCACGGCGCCGAGTGCGGTGGCGAGGTTCCAGGTGGCGCTGTTGACGAAGAGGACCGTAGCCGTGGCGAACACGCCCGCCAGAGCCCGGGAGAGGGAGCCGAACAGCCGCCAGGGGCGGTTGGCGTACACCATGCCGGCGACGAGTCGGGTGTGGCCGCGCAGGCCGGGCACGACGTAGCGCTGGGGCTGCTCGGGGCCGGGATGGGTGTCCGGTACCGGTTCGCGCGGCGGGCGGCCGATCACCTCCGGGTGCCTGGGCGTCTCCTCGTGCGCGACCAGCTCTCGGACGACATCCACGACGGCCTGCCGCACCCGGCGCCGAAGGCGGCGGACACCAAGAGCGGGAAGGGAGATGAGCGCGGCCCGGAGCGCGGTGTCGACCTCGACGCTGATCGGGTAGAGCCGGGCCCGCCGCGGAAGGTCGGTGAGAAAGATCGCCACGTCCCATTCGGCACCGTCCAGGTGGCTTCTGACGGCCTCGGCGATGTCGGAGACGTCGGCCTGCTCGCTCACGCTCAGCGGGGCGGTCATCGTGTCGACCTGCCATCTGACCCGAGTACGGACTGCCCGGCGGAGATGGTCGGGCAACCGGGGGGCGAGAGCCCGGGCGATCTCCGACGGCAGGCCGGGGTCGGACACCAGCACGACGCGCACGGATCCGCCGGAGGACGTCTCGGGTACGTCAGCCGTCATGACCACACCTTCGTGTGCGCCTCACGCCATGGCGACCGCGAGGTACCAACGGTTCGCCGGTGTCACCCACCGTGCCGTCCCTCCCCGGCGCACACGCAGCGTGCGGGCCGCTGCCGCCGTGGCGCGGCCGGCGTGCCGAAGGATCCGGGGTCACCCGGCGGATTCGAGGGCCTGGGAGAAGTCCGTTCCGAGCTGCGACATCAGGTCGTTGAACTCCTTCTCGCTGATCGCCTCCCGGAGCACGGCCAGTACGGTCCGCACACCCCGGTCGGCTTCCTCCTCCTTGAGCATGGTGCGTTCGGCCACGCGCCGCACGCTGTCGTGGTGGCCGAAGCGCTCGATGTGGTCCTTGGTTCCCCGGCGCACCGCCTCCGCGAGGCCCTCGGGGAGCTCGGTGATCAGGTCCCTGGCTTCCCCTGGGCTCAGCCGGTGGGTCAGCGTCTCGAGCGTGGCCCAGGTCAGGTCCGCCGCCTCCTGCCGGCTCAGTCCGGTGCGCTCGGCGACGGTACGGAGGAATTCCTTCTCATCCATGCGTCGTACCCCTTCGCTGCTGTGTTGCGACGAACGGCGCGGCCCCCCTGCAAGCCTGCCACGCCGACCCGACCCGCGCCCGCGCCCGCGCACGGACGGCGGTCACCACGACCACCCACAGCTTGATGCCTCCGTTCACCGTGGTGTGCAAGGTCCAGCGGCAGTGCCATGTACGAGGCCAGCAGCGAGTCGCGGCCGAACAGGGCCATGAACCAGGGGACGCTGCGGCACACTGCTGGACCGGCGGAGCTACGGGTCACCCTGCGCGGTGCAGGCCCCCACCCTGGGCATGTGCCCGCGCTTCTTCGCCCACGGGCACGTCTTTCAACTGAACGCGGTGCACCGCAGGTTCCGGGCGCAACTATGCCGTGTATCGAAAATGGATCTTGGGCTGTGAATGGCATACGGTTCCGGGTCCGTACCGGTGTTGTGTGGCGGGACATGCCCGTCGAGTACGGGCCGTGGGGCCCCTCACGCCCTCGTCAGGAGCGCGCGACCCGGGCCGCGAGATAGGGCGCGGTGGCGCTGCGGCGGGCCCTCGCCACCTTGGCCGGCGGGCCCGCCGCGACCACCCGCCCGCCCGCGTCGCCGCCGCCCGGGCCGAGGTCGATGACCCAGTCGGCGGTGGCGATCGTGTCCAGGTCGTGCTCGACGAGGACGACCGTGTTGCCGGCGTCGACGAGCCGGTGCAGTTGTCGCAGCAGCAGCGCGATGTCCGCTGGGTGCAGCCCCGCCGTCGGCTCGTCGAGCAGGTAGAGCGCGTGGCCTCGGCGGGCTCGCTGCAGTTCGGTGGCCAGTTTGATGCGTTGCGCCTCACCACCGCTGAGTTCCGTCGCGGGCTGGCCCAGCCGCAGGTACCCCAGTCCCACCTCGCGCAACGTCTCCAGACTGCGGGAGGCGGCCGGGACGGCGGACAGGAACTTGGCGGCGGCGTCGACGGACAGCGCCAGTACTTCCGCGATGTTCTTGCCGCGGTAGGTCACTTCCAGCGTTTCGGCGTTGTACCGGGCGCCATGGCAGGTCGGGCACGGCGCGTAGGTGCCGGGTAGGAACAGCAGTTCCACCGCGACGAATCCTTCGCCCTGGCAGGTCTCGCACCGCCCTTCGGGCACGTTGAAGGAGAACCGCCCGGCCGAGTAGCCGCGCGCCCTGGCCTCGTCCGTCGCCGCGTACAGCTTGCGCACCGCGTCGAACATCCCCGTGTACGTCGCCAGGTTGGACCGGGGAGTGCGGCCGATGGGCCGTTGGTCGACCCGGACCAGCCGGTCGAACGACTCGAGCCCCGACGTGTCCTGGACGTCGACCTCCAACTGCGCCTCGTCGGGCTCCTCGGGTACGAGTCCGAGGTGGCCGCGGACGACCTCGGCGAGCACCTGCGTGACCAGGGTCGACTTTCCGGAACCGGACACGCCCGTCACCGCCGTCAGTACGCAGAGCGGTACGTCGACGGACACGTCGTGCAGATTGTGGCGGGAGACGCCGCTCAGGTGCAGCCAGCCGTGCGGTGTGCGCGGGCGGTGATCGAGCGGCTGGGCGCGCCCGAACAGGTACTGGCTGGTGGCCGACTCCCCGACCCGCTCAAGACCCGCGACCGGGCCGCTGTACAGCACCCGTCCGCCGCCCTCGCCGGCGCCGGGGCCGATGTCGACCACCCAGTCCGCCCGTCGTACGACGTCCATGTCGTGCTCCACGACGAACAGCGAGTTGCCCGCCGCCTTGAGGCGGTCCAGTACGTCCAGCAGCGGTTCTGCGTCGGCCGGGTGCAGGCCCGCGGACGGTTCGTCGAGGACGTAGACGACGCCGAACAGCCCAGAGCGCAGTTGCGTGGCGATCCGCAGGCGCTGTGCCTCGCCGGGCGACAGGGTCGTCGAGCGGCGCCCGAGGCTGAGATATCCGAGGCCCAGGTCGAGCAGTACGTCGACCCGCGCGACCAGATCGCCGCAGATCCGGACCGCGACCTCGGTCGTCTCCCCGGATCGGGCGGTCGACGTGGTGGCGTCGGCCTCGGGCCGCCCTGCGACGGGCCGCAGCAGCGCCACGACCTCGGTGAGCGGCATCGCGTTGATCTCGGCGATGGAACGTCCGGCGAAGGTCACGGCGAGCGCCTCGGGCCGCAGTCCGCTGCCGTGACACGCGGGGCAGGGGACACTCCTGACGAACCGGAGCGCCCGTTCGCGCATCTTCTCGCTCTTGGAGTCGGCGAGGACGTGCATCACGTGCTTGCGGGCGCTCCAGAACTTGCCCTGGTAGCCGTAGTCGACGCGGTCCTCCTCCGGCTCGATGTACACGGAGGGCTGCTCGTCCGTGTAGAGCAGCCAGTCCCGGTCCTTCTTCCGGAGCCTGCGCCACGGTCGGTCGATGTCGATCCCCAGGCCGTTCACGACACTGCGCAGGTTGGCGCCCTGCCAGGCGCCCGGCCAGGCGGCGATCGCCCCCTCGCGGATGCTCAGCGAGGGGTCCGGGACGAGCAGGTCCTCGGCGACGTCGTGCACGACGCCCAGTCCGTGGCACTCCGGGCAGGCGCCGGCCGCGGTGTTGGGTGAGAACGACTCGGCTTCCAGCCGTGCGGCCCGGGGCGGATAGGTGCCGGCGCGGGAGTACAGCATGCGCAGCAGATTGGACAGCGTGGTGATGGTGCCGACCGTCGAGCGCGAGCTGGGCGACCCGCGTCGCTGCTGCAGGGCTACGGCGGGTGGCAGTCCGGTGATTTCCTGCACGTGTGGTGCGCCGACCTGTTGCAACAGCCTTCGGGCGTACGGTGCTACGGACTCGAAGTACCGGCGCTGGGCCTCCGCGTAGAGCGTGCCGAACGCGAGCGAGGACTTGCCCGAACCGGAAACGCCGGTGAAGGCGACCAGCGCGTCCCGCGGAACGTCGACATCGATGTTCCGCAGGTTGTTCTCGCTGGCGCCCCGGACATGCACGAAGGGGTCGGTCGCGTCCTTGTTCACCGTTCCTGATTACCTGATCGCGCCGGGAACCGCGCGACAGGCGCCGTCACTGGGCCTCTCAGGGCGTTACGGTCGTGGCTCTCCTGGCGGATCCGGACGCGCCCACGGAGATCGCGCAGCGCATGGCCCGGATACTTCCTGCTCGGCTCGCCGACAAGTCAGGCCAGGGGCGACGGTTCGACGTCGAGGTGGTCAGTGAGCCCTTCACCGCAGGGACCGAGGACCCGCCCACCTTGATGCGCCGGATCATGGACCGCGGAAAAGCGGAGAGTTGGGACATCGTCGTGGCCCTCACCGACCTTCCGCTGCACTCACACGGGCGCAAGCTCGTTGTGGATCTGAGTCACGAACACGGCTTGGCGCTGCTGTCTCTTCCTCCGCTGGGGGGCTTGCGTCTGCAGACGAGGGCCCGGCGGGCCGTGGAAGAAGCCGTCCTCAGCTTGGCGGGCCCGCGGGTCACCGGGGCTGAGGGACCTCCGCAGAGTCAGCCGCTCTTGGGGCCCTTCGTCAGTCGTCTCGCGCCTGTTCACCCGGGCCAGGTCGGTGAGGAGGAGACCGCTGATCTTCGGTACGTCGTCAGCGGGCCGCGCGGTTACCTGAGGGTGCTCGTCGGTATGGTCCGCGCCAACCGGCCCTGGCGCTTGGTGCCGGGCTTGTCGAAAGCCCTGGCGGCCGCGCTCGCCACGGGAGCAGTCGCCACTGTGAACTCGACCATCTGGAACCTGGCCGAGTCCCTGAGCGCGCCACGCCTCGTGATCGCCACGGTCGGGTCCGTCGCGCTCATGATCGGCTGGCTGATCGTGGACGCGCAGCTGTGGCATCGATCGGCAGAGGTCTCGCGGGAGGCGCGGCAGAGGGCGAGGCTCTACAACGCCTCGACGGTCATGACCGTGGGCCTCGGGGTGCTCGTCTGCTACGGCGGTTTGATCGTCATCAACTTGCTGTGGGCCCTGTTCATCCTCAACGACCAAGTGTTCGCCTCCACGACACGAACCCCGCTTCACGCCCCGGAATACTGGACGTTGTCCTGGTTCGTCGCTTCGGTCGCCACGGTGGGCGGTGCGCTGGGATCGGGTTTGGAGAGCGACGAGGCGATCCGGGCGGCGGCCTACTCCAAGCGCGAACAGGAACGTCGCCGCATGCTCCAGGACGACGAGGGTGACCAGCTGGTGACCTGAGTCGGAGATTCGCTGGTGATTGGTGATTGGTGATTGGTGATTGGTGGTTGGTGGTCGTCCGCGTACGAAGATTCCGCTGATCGATCGGTGCGTGGCTGTTTCCCGACGGCGGCCGACGGGGACTCGGACGGCACGCCGCCGGAGCGCCCAAGCTCCGCAGGGCAAGCCCACGACGGCACCACCGTTCCACCTGAACCGGGTGAACGGCCCACAGAGGCATGCCGGAGCCATGGACCCCGTCGCACCAACTCCCGGGAGTCAGGCTCTGTACGCCGTCTCCATCGCACCCGTGCTGCGGTCATGCCGCGGCACCGAAGGAAGCGATCATGAAAGCAGCGGTATATGAAGGCCCGCGAACGGTCACAGTGAAGGACGTACCGGACGCGAAGATCGAACACCCCTGCGACATCATCGTCAAGATCACCACTACCAACATCTGCGGTTCGGACCTGCACATGTACGAGGGCCGCACCTCGTTCGAGTCCGGCCGCACTCTGGGACACGAGAACATGGGCCAGGTCGTGGAGGTCGGCTCGGCCGTCCGCAAGGTCCAGGTCGGCGAGTATGTGGTCCTGCCCTTCAACATCGCCTGCGGTTTCTGCAAGCAGTGCGAGCGGGGTCTGACCAACTACTGCCTGACCATGCAGCCAGAACCGGCTCTCGCCGGAGCCGCCTACGGATTCGCCGACATGGGCCCCTACCAGGGCGGCCAGGCGGAACTGCTGCGCGTGCCCTATGGCGACTTCAACGCGCTGCGTCTGGGTGAGGACGCCGCCGAGCGGCAGACCGACTACGTGATGCTCGCCGACATCTTCCCCACCGGCTATCACGCCACCGAGATGGCCCACGTCAAACCGGGTGACCAGACGATCGTCTTCGGGGCCGGTCCCGTCGGGCTGATGGCGACCTACTCCGCCCTCCTCAAGGGCGCCGGGCGTGTCTGGGTGGCCGACCACCAGCCCGACCGGCTGCGCAAGGCGGAGGAGATCGGGGCCATCCCGATCAACACCGCCGAGCAGAAGCCGGCGGAGGTCGTCAAGGAGGCCACCCTCGGTCTGGGCGCCGACAACGGCTGTGAGTGCGTCGGCTACCAGGCACACGATCCCGAGGGACATGAGGACGCCAGCCTCACGCTCAACGGACTGATCGACTCGGTCAGGTTCACGGGCGACATCGGTGTGGTGGGTGTGTTCCTGCCCCAGGACCCCGGCGGCGCCGAGGCCCAGGGGGAGCTGGAGGCGCAGGGCAAGGTCCCGATCGACTTCGGCATGATGTGGTTCAAGGGCCAGCACATGGGCACCGGGCAGGCGCCGGTGAAGAGGTACAACCGGGCGCTGCGAGATCTGATCGCCGGCGGGAAGGCAAAGCCGAGCTTCGTCGTCTCCCACGAACTCAGCCTGGACGAGGCCCCCACCGCCTACGAGCACTTCGACGCCCGTGACGAGGGCTGGACCAAGGTGGTCCTGCACCCGAACGGACACGGGAACGGCCGCAAGCGGTAAGCGACCCGGGGCCGCCGTCCCGCCAGTTCCCCCCGGACCGGTCCGGGGGACGGACGGCGATCTGCACGTCCTCCGGCCGGGGCTGGGGGCAATCGCCCGCGCTCCGGTCGGACCTGAACCAGTGGCGATTGCCCGCGCTCCGGCCCGGTAGGACGGCCGGCGGACGCTCAGCAGTGTCCGCAGTGGCTGCACCCCGTCCAGCGGCTGCGGCCGCCAACCCTCCGCGGGTGGGGCCACTTTCCAGCGCACCTGGCGTCCACGCAAGGTGATCGCGCTCGGCGCGGGCGCGGGTCTGGCGCTCAGCACCTTCGTGGGCTACCTGGCGGCGGGGCGACTGGTGACGTTCCTCCCGCTGCTGGCCGTATGGGCCTTTGTCGCGGGGATGGCGTGGGCCGTCGGATCGACCGCTGGGATCGTCGCAGCGACGACGGTCGGCAGCATGCTGGTGACCATCACCCTGCCCACGAGCGTCGGGCGAGCCCTGGAGCACGCCGGGGTCATCGCGCTCGGAGGAGTGGCACTCAGCACACGCTGGTGCCAGGGATTCAGCTGTGGATGGCACACGCCCAAGCTTCGTTGTCACAGGTCAGCAGGACTACTCCGACGGATGCGCCCGACTGGTTTGTTCGAATGCGTGCCGTCTCAGATGATCTGGTCCGCACCTGCAGTCGGCAACCTCTCAAGCTTGATGAGATGGGTGGGGCGGCGCGCCCTCTGTGAGAACGAGTGCCAGCAATCCAGGAAACCGCGCGTCGAACTCGGACCGCCGCAGCCGGTTGAGCCTGCGTGGCCCCTTGTCCACCTGCTCCAGAAGTCCGGCGGCGCGTAGTACCGCGAAGTGATGGCTTGCGGTCGCTTTCGAGACCGGTAGGTCGAATGTTCCGCAGGCCCGGCTGAAGTCCGGTTCACCGGCGCATTCGCGCAGGATCGGGCGCCGCACCGGGTCGGAGAGGGCATCGAGTGCGTTCTGCAGGCTTACCTCAGTCGGGTCGGCGTGGACCAGTTTTCTGGTACGGCGCGCGTCCGGCTCGGCCATGGCGGACCTCTCCTCGATTTGACAGGCCGACGCCGACAAGATGGCCGCCGACATGGCCAAGGATCTGCGCCCCCACAACGTCGCCGCCGTCTCGATCTGGATGGGCGGACTGGATACCGGGCGCGCACGAGCGCATTTCGCAACGCTGCCTGCTGAGGCCCGACCAGCCAACAGGCGCGAATTCCCGCAGTTCACCGGTCGGGTGATAGCGGCCCTCTATGCGGCGGACGATCTCATGCAGCTCTCCGGCAGGGCGCTGATCGGCGCTGAACTGGGTGCGCACCTCGGTATCACCGACATCGACGGCAGCGCCCCACTCTCCCTGCGATACACCCTGGGCGGACCACCCGAACTCCACCGCAGCCTGTACTGACACCTCGCGACAGCCTCCAGGCAGCACGTCCCGGCGTGGCAATCCCGGCAGGTCAGACCTGACGGCCCACGACTGGCCTGCGCGCGCCGTCGATCGCGGTGCCGCGGCACCGCCTGGCGGGGTTGTGGGCAGTCTCCGTGAGCCGCCGCCAGGGAGACGCCGTCGCCGACGGCGCTGGCCTTGGGCTGATCCGGGCTCAGCGTGCGGAACCGATGGGTCCGAACGGTCTGTTGCTAGCGTGGCAGGATCTGGTTCGGGCAGCCGGCCTGGATGCCGTCCCGCCCGATCCGGGGCCGTGTCGGCGATCTCCGCCGTAGGCCGGACTCGGTCTTCGCCGACGGCGACTACGACCACGACATTCACGGCGACCAGGTCCGCGGCCGAGGCATCGTGTCGGCCGTCACCCGCCGAAACACCCGACACGGCACTGGACCTGGTCACAAGTCGTCCGGCACGCTCCACGCTGAAGTCCCCACCGCCAAGACACTGCCCAACTCGCCTGTCAGGCACGGCTACCAGGACCATTACACCTCCTGTCCGGCGGTGACGCGTCGAACGACGCATCAACCGCTTGAAGCAGTGGCGTGGAATCGCACCCGCTACGAGAAGACAGCAACCATCTACCTGGCAGGATCGGTAGCGGTCGAGCGAGGGGAACATGAGCGTCTCGCCCGCGTCGAGGAAGGCATGGCACGACTTCAGTTCGGGGCGGAACGCGTCCTTGCCGGACTTCTTGTCCGCGAAGATCTTCCGGCACCCGGCGGCGGGGAGCGCGTCGAGTCGTCGATAGGTTGCCCGCCATGACTGACTTAGGATCCGTCACCTGGCCTCCTGCCCCGATCAAGACCGAGCGGCTCGTGCTCCGCGAGCCCGAGGCCCGGGACCGTGCGGCGTTCATCGAGCTGTTCACCTCGCCGGACGTGGGCGCCTACATAGGCGGCCCTCGACCGCGTGATGAGTTAGAGGGCGCGTTGCCTGAGACGCCCGAGAGGCGCCCCGGTCATTTCGTGATCGAGCTCGACGGAGCGATGATCGGGACCATCGAGCTCAACCGGCGCGAGGCGGAGCATCGGAGTCATGTCCGTCCGGATGCCGGGGAGGCCGAGCTCGGCTATCTGTTCCTGCGAGAGGCATGGGGACGCGGGTACGCCGCCGAGGCGTGCGCGGCGGCGCTCGGCTGGTTCGCCGACGCGCTTCCCGGCGAGCCGGTGGTGCTCTGCACCCAGACCGCCAACGACCGCTCGATGCGCCTCGCGGCGAAGCTGGGGTTCACCGAGGTGCGACGGTTCGAGGAGTGGGGCGCCGAACAGTGGCTCGGCGTGTGGTCCCCGGTCATGCCGTCCGCTTGAGCTCATGCCGGGAAGGGGTGGTGTGCCGGCCGTCAGTCCTCGTCGTCATCGAGGAAGAAGAACCGCTCCAACTCCGGGCGCGTGGGCATCTCGGTGAACGCCCTATACGCCTCGGCCTGTTTGTCGGTCAGGCCGCGTTGGCCTTGGGCCGAAATCGCCTTTCGTGCAGTGCCGTCGAAGGCTAGGGTCCGGGTGAAGCGAGTAGCCCAAGAGGAGCTAAGACATGGTCGGTCGTCCGAGCGCGCGTTGACGTCGTAGGCCGTGATCGGCCTGTCATCGCGTGCTGCCCTTGATGTTGCGGCACAGCGAGCCTTCCCCGCCTGACCCGTAGGTGCGCCTTTCGTGCGCCGGTGTGCGGGTCTCGTCGTCGGCAACCCAAGGGGTGTCCGTGCCGTTCGCTTCCTCCGCCGTGACCGATTCCGATCGATCTGTTCCGTCAAGCCTGTGGCGGGACGGCGACTTCCGCAGACTCTGGGTGGGCCAGACGGCCTCCCAACTCGGCGAACATGCAACTCTGGTGGTTCTGCCACTGTTCGCCGTCCTGACTCTCCACGCCGATGCCGGTCAGTTGGGAGTCCTCCGCGCGGTGGGGCAGGCGCCTTTCCTGTTGCTCTCGCTCTTCGTCGGTGCGTGGGTGGACAGGTGGCGGTCCCGCACGGCGATGGTTCTGACGGACATCGGCCGGACCCTGGCACTGAGCGCCGCCGCGGTGGCCGGTCTCCTCGGTTGGCTCGGCCTGCCCGCGCTGCTCGTGGTCGCCTTCGCCGTCGGGGCGCTGTCCGTGTTCTTCGACGTGGCCTACCAGGCGTCTCTCGTAAGGCTGGTGAGACGCGATCAGTTGGTGCGGGGCAACAGCGCGCTCGAGGGCAGCCGGTCTGCGGCGCAGGTCGTCGGTCCCGCCCTCGGCGGTGCGTTGGTGTCCCTGCTGTCGGCGCCGATCGCTGCCGCCTCCGGCGCGCTGTTCTTCGCGTTGTCGTTCCTGTCGATCCTGCGGATCCGTCGCTGCGAATCGATGCCGGAGCGCCCGGAACGTCCCCTTCGGGTATGGCGGCGGATCCATGACGGCCTCCGTTTTGTCGTCAGCGAGACCTCGCTGCGGACCGTTTGCCTCGCCTCGGCCGCGTTCCAGTTCTCCTTCGCGGCCACGATGACCGTCTACCTGCTCTTCCTGCCGCGGGAACTGCACCTGTCGGGCAGCGCCGTCGGGCTTGCGCTCGCCGCAACGGGGCCAGGCGCGCTCCTCGGCTCGATGCTGGCCGCCCACCTGCCGAGCCGGTTCGGTTACGGCACGGTGCTTGTGTCCGCGGCGGCACTCGGCGACGGCGTGTTCCTGTGTGTGCCCGCGCTGCACGGCTCCGCGGCGGTGACGGTTTCCACGCTCCTGGCGATCAACTTCGTGTTCGGGACCGCTGGCCAGTTGGTGAGTGTCACGGTCATGGCGCTGCGGCAGGCCGTCACCCCGGAGGGGATGCAGGGCCGCGCGGCCGCGACGATCACGTTTGTCGGCATGGGGATGGCCCCGCTCGGCTCCCTGCTCGGCGGGTTTCTCGCGATGGAGTGGGGGCTGCGCACCAGCCTCCTGGTGACGGCCGCGGGCATGATGTTGTCCCCGGTGGTGATGGCTCTGTCCCCGCTCGCACGCCTGGGACGGGCGCTTCCGGCCGTGCAGGACGCGCCGCCGAAGGCCGCCTACCAGGGGACGCCAAGCGAAAACAAACGGAAGGCAGCGCAACCCGAACACGAGAATGAGCGCAGACGCCGCGAACGGCGCGGCATCCAGCAGTAGGACCGTGATCGAAACGGCAGCCCGACACCGCGGCGGTCTGGGTGGTGGGAAATGATCTTTCTATAGGCGGGAACGGCTGTCCGAGCGCATTCGCGTAGACCCTGACCAAAGAGTTCCGTCGGCCCCCCCGGCAGGGCCACCCCAGGATGTCGGTGCCGTTCAGGTGCAGGAGGGCGAAGGCGACGAAGGCGCCAGCCACTTACCGGCCGCCCGGGCCGCGCCGTTGTAGACGGTGCTGGAGCCGTTCCAAGGCGAGCAGCTCTCCATGCCATACGACCAGTTCGCCGTTTATGCGAATTGCTGCGGGTGTCTTATGAGCGGGCGCCAGTCAGGGCCATCACCGCAACAGGTTGACTCTGGGTGGTCGAGGGTCGGAGGTCTTGATTCCGGTTACTCCGTAGCTCCGTGGCTCCGTCGTCGCGTCGAGAACTCGCGAGCGCCCGGGCCGGGTCCCCGGATAATGATCGTCATGACGTCCCTCCACTCCAACCCACTCTTCACCCGGCTCGCCGATGCCGAACGGATCCTCGTCGCGGGCGCGGGTGGCGGCTTCGACGTCTACTCCGGCCTGCCGTTGGCTCTCTCCCTCCTGCATCAGGGCAAGCAGGTATATCTCGCGAACCTCTCCTTCAGCGCACTCGACGGTCTCCCGATCGATGACTGGGTCGCCCCCGACCTGGCCGCCGTCACTCCCGACTCCGCTTTGCACCAGAGCTACTTCCCGGAGCGGACCCTCGCGCAGTGGCTTCGCCAGCACGGCTACCCGTTCACCGTGTACGCCTTCCCCCAGACCGGGGTGCGCCCGCTGCGCGCTGCCTACCAAGCACTGATCGAGCTGCACTCCCTCGACGCTGTGGTGCTGATCGACGGCGGTACGGACATTCTGATGCGCGGCGATGAAGCCGGGCTCGGCACTCCAGAGGAGGACCTGACGAGCGTGGCGGCGCTGGCCGCGCTGGACGGCATACCGACCCGGCTCGTCGTGTCAGTCGGCTTCGGTGTGGACGCGTACCACGGCGTAAACCATGTGCAGGTATTGGAGAATATCGCCGCGCTGGAGCGCGACGGCGCGTATCTCGGTGCGTTCTCGATACCGCGTGCCACCCGTGAGGGCGCTCTCTACCTTGACGCGGTGACGCACGCCCAGCACCACACCCCGGAGCACCCCAGCATCGTGAACGGTTCAATCGCGGCAGCCGTGCGCGGCTCGTTCGGCGATGTCCGGTTCACTGACCGCACCCGGGGCAGCGAGTTGTTCGTGAACCCGCTGATGTCCCTGTACTTCGCCTTCGACCTCCCGGGCCTGGCAGCCCGCTGCCTCTACCTGGATCGGATCGAAGACACCCACCTGATGCGCCAAGTCCACTCGCGGATTGCCGAGTTCCGTGAATCCATAGTCACTCGCCCGCCCCGTCGTTTCCCGCACTAATGACCAGGCCGACTGTGCGCTGCGCGGTGCCATCGCTGCGTCCGCCAGGAACGACGCCACGGTCAGCGAGAATTCAGGGGCACCACCAGTTCTCGGTCGGTTGTGAAGCATCTACTCATTCGACCGACAGTGCGGACTCCCTACGGGCTCTCTGCGCGTACACGACTTATCAACATGCGAGTCCGCTGGCCCAAGCCCGGAGACGGTGCCCCCTCAACTGGCACCCGTCGCGTCGCCGATTGGCATCGCGGTCTAATACTGCAGCGGCACTTATCGCGGGGCTGACGCTGAGGTCGGGCAAGGGCTGAGATCACGAGGACAATGCGGACCGCTCGGATTCGGCCAGCAATATGCAGAACTCGTTGCCCTCGGGGTCGGCGAGAACGACCCAGCCCCAGCCGTCGGGTTTGCGGCGATCGGCGACCAGGGAGGCGCCCAGGCTCAGCAGCCGCTCAACCTCTGCGTCCCGCGAGGTGTCGGGGCGCAGGCACAGATGGAGCCTGTTCTTGGCCGACTTCGGCTCCGGAACCTCGTTGAAGTGCAAGGCCGGGCCGCCGGGCAGCATAACCTCGGTCTCGTCGTCACCCGGTTCGTCCTCGGGATCCAGCGGGTGTCCGGTCACATCGCTCCAGAACCTGGCCAGTTGGTAGGCGTTCGCACAGTCGATCGCTATGTTCGTCACCGTTGAGCCCATGCCTGCGATCATGTCCGAGCGGCGCCCCGCCCGCCACCGGAATATGGCCGCACCCACGGCCTCCTACTGCAGCGGAACTTACGGGGGTCGGTGGCCTCGGCGGCGGTAGTGGCTGAGCCGGGGTGTTGATGGCGTCGTCGCCGGCGTGACCAGTGCAGGATGTGACCGGCTTCGTGCCGGACGGCGTGGGCGAAATACCTCGCATTGACTACGCATCAGGTCCTGTCCTGGCCACGGCCTGCAGCCGGATGCGCTCCCGGACGGCCCTCTCGGCGTCGGTCAGCCCACCATCTTGTGCGTATCTCACGCCCCAGAGCTACCGGACCGTCCGGCCACTGTCTGGCGAACAGCCCGACATCACTCAATCAAGGTCAGTACCTCACCGACGCCCTCCTCACGCTCGATAAAGTCTCGCCGGGAGACGCTGTGTGCCAAGGGCTGGTTTCCGCCCGGTCCCCAGTCGCGCTGCCAGTGCGGTGAGGGCGGCAGGTCGGGTCGTGCGTGCTGCCAGGGCCTCGCGGCCCGGTACGGGTTGCCCCGCGCAACCGGTCTGCCCGGCCTGCCGCGCACGTGACGCGAAGACGCTGAGAGCCCGCGCGGTTCGGAGCGGCTGCGGCGAGGAGACGGCGTATGCGAGAGCGCGGGGACCGGGAGGACTCTCTTCAGGTCTGCGTGGTGCGGCGCGGGCCGGTGGTGCGCACGACAGGGAGGTCATCGCGGTCGTTCCGTCGGCGAGGACGCCAGCATTGAGCTGCCGGTAGGCGTGAAGAAGGCCGGCTACAGCGTCCGGCTGAGTATCGGCGGCGTGTTGCGGGCACGTATGCCGCCCGTTTGACACTCTGCCGTCGACTCACCCGTGCGGCTGGTAAGTCATAGCGCCGCCAAGAATCTCGAGCGGCCGCGGGGCTGCACCGCGTACCCGTACAGGCATGGCCTAGTAGTGTTCCGATCGCCTCTGACCGGCCCCACTGCCGGGACCGGAGCGCGCCGGAGGTTCGTCCCACGGTCTCAGCCAGTCGGTGGCTGGATGTAGTCCTCCAGGCGTGCCACGGTGAATCCCTGCTTCTGGATGCGCTTGAGCAGATTGCCGAACATCTCCGTCATCGTGGTGCCCTTGAGTTCCTTGGGTCCGCGGAAGTGGGTGAGGATGATGTCGCCGGGGCGTAGTTTCTTGTCCGCTTCCTGATACCGCAGGGTGGTGATCTGCATGGATTCCCGCCACCGGACGATCGCCCGAGGTCCGCATTCCCCTACCGCGGTCTTGGTGTCGCTGTTGTATGAGCCGTAGGGCGGGCGGAACAGCAATGGCGCGGTGCCGTACTGATGGGTGAGGATTTTCTGGTCGCCGCACACTTCCTCCTTCTGGCGAGCCAGCGGGATGGTGTTCATCACGGGGTGGTGCAGGGTGTGGTTCTGGATGTGGTTGCCCATCGCCTGCAGCGGCTTGAAGTACCCGTAGTCCGACTTGATGGTGTCGTTCATGAGGAACATCGTGATCGGAATCTTCAAGTCCCCTATCATCTCGATAAACTTGGGGTCCTTCTCCGCTCCGTCGTCGACCGTGATGAAGACGACCTTCTGCGAGGTCGGTAGGTGCGCGAAGACCGGGACGGTTCCGGTAGCGGAGAGTTTGACGGGCCTGTCGGCCGGGGGTTTCGGAGGCGCGGGCAGCGGCGTGAGACCCCACTTCTGCCAGGTGGTGGCGCTCGGTGGGGTGGTGGGGGCCGGCTGCGACGAGGTGGTGACAGGGCCAGTTGCGCTGCCACCCCCTGTGCCGCAGCTGCTGGCCGCCATGGCTGCTACGACCGCGCCCGTCAGTGCCCCGTAGAACCAGCTCTGCCTGTTGTGCCGCTTCACCGCACCGGTCTTCCGTAAGTGCCGTGCCGTCCTTGACTCTGCTGGGAAAGGTACCCGGCCATGCGGTAGAGGGCGTTGATTGACCAGGCCGTTTACGCCTTCGTGCCAGTTTTCGGTGAACAGCGACTTCTCGATCGCGCTTTCCGGCACGATGTCACCGGTCGAGGTGGTGACCTCCTTCATGCGCATTTCGATGCCGAGTTCGGCGAGCGCGGCCCGCTGCGGCCCAGTGCGCTTGTCCTGGTGACTCTTTGGCGTTGCTCATGAACACGCTCCGATTTGCGGTCACCGGCTGTGGCACGCGCGGGCGGGTTCCACGGTCCGGCGGCGCCCCGGTCGCCCTGTAGCCCGCGGCACGATTCGGCCGTCGTCGAAACGAGCCCTGTTCTGGCTCCCGGCCGCAGAGAATGCGGAGCAGTCGCGAGCGAAGGAGGACTTCATGCGTGGATCTGCTTGGGGCCGTGTCGAAGTGAGGTGCCCAGCCGATGCTGACCCCATGCCTCGTTCGTGATCGTCCTCTCATGTTGGTGGAGACGAACGTTCCGGGATCGGGGCAACGCGGACGGTATTAGCTGCCGTGGATCACAACTCGCTGCGGAAGCTCGTTGAAGGTCAGCTCCTTCGTCTGGAGGGCAACACCTTCCAGGACCGCATGGATCGCCTCGGCCTGGAGCTGTACGTGTGGCGCTTCCTCACCAACGACACGCTGCCGGGCGAGGTCGACCAGTTCATACAACGAGTTTCGCCCCTCGCACCCCGATGTCATCATCGAGGTGTGGGGGCTCAAGACGCTCGCCGACGAGATCAGCAAGCTCAACCGGGAGCAGGTCGACAGGATCATCGACGTCGTCTCGGCGGCCGAGCCCAAGCCGAAGCCTCCGGAGAAGCCTCAAGTCGTACAGCTCAACCACATGCAGACGGGCGAGATCTCTGGCCGATCCTCTCCGTCTCCCTTGCTTGGTTGCCAGCGGCGAGCCGGATGGTTGCACCGAGGAGGAAGAGGACCTCATAGACGGCGTTGTCCAAATCATGGACTGGCTTTAGAGTGCGGAACGTGAGTTCTTGTCCGTTTCGTGGTTGAGGTTGGGGAAGGATCCCTGGTCGCGGGTGGGGGATGGTCCTCAGGCGTTGGGGCGGGCGAACAAGCCGGGTTCGGGTTCGATGAGGATGCCACGGCTGACCAGGCGTTTCAGTTTGGAGCGGATGCCTTCGGTGTTCTTCGGGAGGATCGGCAGGTCGAGGGCCTGGCAGAGGTCGCGGGCGCGTATCGTTCGGCCCGCGTCGGCCAGGGCGGTGAGGATCTGCTGGTAGGCGGGGTGGTCCGGGATGTCGGGACGGTCCGGCGCGGTGGCGGGTGAGGGCAGCGGGAGAGTGAGGAGGGTCTTGCGGCCGGCTGCAGAGCCAAACGCAAAGATCAACGCGATCGGCTCGCAGAACGGGGCGGTACGCCGCCCGTGATCCGCCGGACAGTGCCTGGGAGAGGTGGTCCGTGCGTGCAACCGCGGTGAACGCGGTGGTCGCGCGATCCGTAGGTCTGGGCAGCGGTACGGTGTGCCCTGACCATCAGCGAGCCACTGGGCCCGTGACCACTGGGGGAGTTATATGCAACACCGCAGACCGCGCTACCGCCGCAGACTCATAGCCCGAGCGGTCGGTACCGCAGGTGTGCTTGCTGTCGCCCTGGGTGCCGGGGTGACGCCTTCGATGGCCGCCGGGAAGGTGTCTGACAGGCAGTCGGCCACCGGATCCTCGCCCGACGAGGACTCCACGAACTGGGCGCCCGAGAACGACAGCGCGGCCCTACCCAAGGACGCCCACCCGGCAGCCACGCTCAGCCGTGGCCGCGCCTCCGCCGTCCAGCTCAAGCTGCCCGCGCCGAGCGGGCCCTACAAGGTCGGCACCTTCAGCCAGCACCTCGTCGACAAGTCCCGGACGGATCCGTACGTATCCGGCAACCGGGCGCGCGAGTTGATGGTGACGTACTGGTACCCGGCCTCCTCCACCTCCGGGCACCCGGTGGCGCCGTGGATGCCGTCGATCTCGGGTGCTCACTTCCTGTACTCGCGCGGCCTGTCGCCGCAGCAGGTGACGCTGCCGCAGACTTCCAGCCACGTCCTGGCCCCGGTCGAAACCAAGCTCGGCAAGCTCCCCGTGCTGCTGTACTCGACCGGGCTGCACTCGGACCGCGCGATGGGCACGGCCCTGGCCGAGGACCTCGCCAGCCGCGGCTACGTCGTCATTGCCGTCGATCACACGCACGACGCCAATGAGGTGCAGTTCCCGGGCAACCGGCTCGAGGTCAACACCATGCCGGCCGGCTCGCACTCGTCGGACACGCTCAACGTGCGCGCCGCCGACATCCGTTTCGTCATCAACCAGCTCGGCACCATCGCCAGGGGCGGCAACCCGGACGTCGACCACGCCAAGCTCCCCTCCGGTCTGTCGAAGTCCGTGGACACGTCCCACATCGGGATGTTCGGCTGGTCGCTGGGCGGCGCCGCGGTCGACACCGCGATGCAGCTCGACCACCGCATCGACGCCGGCGCCAACCTGGACGGCCAGTTCTTCGGCACGGCGCCGAGCAAGGACCTGAGCCGCCCGTTCATGCTGTTCAGTTCCGGCACGCACAACCGCAACAACGACTCGTCGTGGCGGAAGCTGTGGCCCCACCTGAAGGGGTACCGGGTCGACATCCAGCTCCACGGCTCGAGGCACCTGTCGTTCAGCGACAACGAGTGGCTGGTGCCGCAGGTGGCGCCCCTGCTCGGGCTCTCACCGGAGCAGGTGCAGCAGCAGTACGGCTCGATCGACCCCGACCGGGCGATCAAGATCCAGCGCGTGTACCTCGCCGCCTTCTTCGACAAGCAGCTGCGCGGCAAGCACACCACCCTGTTGGACGGGCCCTCCGGGAGTTACCCGGAGATCGCCTTCGTCCGCTGACGGACTCCGAGAATCGGGCCCCCGCGTGGGGGCCCACCCCGGGAGTTCCGTGGCAGGACGACGCAGGGACGCCCGTGTGCGTTCATCGAACGTTCGAGCGCTCGTCGCTCGGTTGAGAAGCGCTCGTCGCTCGGTTGAGAGAGGACCCGCTGCCCTGCCTACCGCGTCCCGGGCTCCGCGCCACAGTGCCCCTGTCGCCGACCGCGATGCGGCTGCCCGGCGAGGTGTGCCCGCCGGGCGCGTCGCTCGTCGTGCCGCTGCCGGTGGTGGCCGCCCGCACCGCGGCCGGGCCGAGCGGCATCCGATCGGAGGGGGCGAGAAGCCGTGACCGGCTCCCGGCGCCGCCGGCGTCGCTCGCGTCGGCGGGCCGGCGCCGTCGACCACCGCGGCGTGTGCACGGGCCTCGACGGCCACTCCGCCACAGCTTCCACCCCAACCGGTCTGCCGCCAGCGGCACGACCACCGACAGTCTGTCGGACGGCGTATCGCTGGACGGCACGCATCAGCAACGCCTGCGGCTTCCGGCCGACCCGCCGCCTGTAACCCGTCGCCCCGCCTGACCACTGATCCAAGGACCTCCGCCATGGCCACCATCCCCACCGACCAGACCACCGGCTCCCACAGCGGCCACCGGACATCGCACCGGCGCGGCAGCCGGCCGGAAGCTCCGGCGAGCTGGGAACGCCCGGCGCTGGCCGCGGTGCTGGTCGTCGCTGCGCTGCTGTACGGCTGGGGCATCGGGCACGCCGCGATTCACCCCTACTACGGTTCGGCGATACGGTCGATGGCCGCCAGTTGGCGGGCCTTCTTCTTCGGCGGTCTGGACCCCAGCGGTTCGATCACCCTCGACAAGCTGCCCGGCGCCTTCTGGCCCGAGGCCATCAGCGTCTGGATCTTCGGTCCCAGCACGTGGGCGGCCGCGCTGCCGCAGGTCGTCGAGGGCGTGCTCACCGTGTGGCTGCTCCACCGGATCGTACGGACCTGGGCCGGGCCGTTCGCCGCGCTGATCGCCGCCCTGACGCTCACCTTCACCCCAATCACGGTGGTCCTCAACAGGGCCACCATCCCGGACACCGCACTCACTCTGCTGCTGGTGGCAGCCGCCGGAGCCCTGCAGAAGGCTGTACGGACCGGGCGGCTGCTGCCGCTGATGACCTGTGGCGTCTGGGGCGGGCTGGCCTTCCAGACGAAGATGCTGCAGGCATGGCTGGTGCTGCCGGTCTTCGCCGTCGTCTACCAAGTCGCCGCGAGCGGCCTACCGTTGCGACGTGCCCTGCGCCTGCTGCTGAGCGGTGCGGTCGCCCTGGCCGTCTCCTGCTCGTGGGCGCTGCTCGCCTGGGCGACGCCCGCCGCGGACCGCCCGTACGTCGACGGCACCTCCAACAACAATCCCTTCAGCCTGGTCTTCGGCTACAACGGCCTGAGTCGCTTCAGCGACGATGACACCGCGTTCGGTGCCATTTCGGGGACCGCCGCCAGCCGGACCTCCGGAAACACCGGCTGGGGAATGCTGGTCAACCACACCGTCGGCCCACAGATCGCCTGGTTCCTGCCGCTCGCCGCGCTCGCCGCCGTGGTGGCCCTGGTCTGGCGCGCCCGCGAACCGCGAACGGACCTTCTGCGTGCCGGATTCCTCCTGTGGGGCGGCTGGCTGGCCGTGCACGCCGTGGTGTTCAGCGTCTCCAACGGCAACCACCCGTACTACACGGCCGTGCTCGCACCGGCGATCGCCGCGCTTACCGGGGGCGGGCTCGCCCTCTTCCGGTCCGAGTACGAGGCAGGCGGTCGGCGGCGCGTGTGGCTGCCGTCGGCCATCCTGCTGACGGTGGTCTGGGCGCTGGTACTCGACGTGCCGACCCTGTTCGCCTCCTGGCTGCTGTTGCTCGCCGTGGGCCTTGCGATGTGCGGCACACTCGGCCTGTGGACCAGCGGGTCACACACCTCCCGAGGGATGGTCCAGGGCTCCCTGGCCGCCGGGATCACGGCCACTCTGCTCCTGCCCGCAGGCTGGGCCGCCTCCTCTCTCGACCCGCTCTACGCGGGCGCCTCCACCTCGCCCACAGCCGGCCCGGTCGGCAAGGTCTACCACAACGCCCTCCACGACCGATCCGCACTCCGCCGGGTCGGGCTCGACCAGCCCAGCGACCGCGACACCTCCCTGCTCGACTACCTCACCGCACACCACCACGGCGAGAAGTACCTGCTCGCCACCCAGGCCGCCTACCCCGCGGAGCGCCTGCTGCGCGCCCAGTCCCAGCCCATGCTCGTCATGGGCGGATTCACCGGCAAGACCCCCTTCCCCACCGCCGATCAACTCGGCAGCCTGGTCACCACTCACCAACTCCGGTACGTACTGCTCACCCCGCTGCGGCCCACCACCCCGGCCACAACCTGGGTGAAGTCCCACTGCACGCGCATCCGCTCCGGGGCCTACGGATGGCGCACCAAGGGCAGCTTCCGCCTTTACGACTGCAGTCGGCAGGGCTGAGGCACGACGCCGTCGATGGATTCGGCCGGTCGGCGCGGGCGCACGCCCGACACCCGCGCACCTCGCCTCCGAGTGTGGCCGCGGTCTGCGGGCTCGGGTGTGTCAATTTAACGGCGGATCTTGGTTGTTGAGTGGTCAGTTGTTGCTCGGGGTCAGGCGGCCCTCGAAGGCGACCTGGAACGCGTTGTGGGGTGCTTTCCAGCGCATGGTCCACCGCTTGCGGCCCTTCCCCGTCGGGTCCAGGCTCATCAGCGCCATGTAGATGCACTTGAGAGTGCGGGATGTGGCGTTCCGCCGGTCTTGTCATCGCTCGATGGTGTGGCGTTGGGGCATCGCTTCCGGTCAGGGGTTCGGGGGTTCGCTTGGGTTATGGCATGAGCATGAACAAGCCGTACCCGAGCGATCTCACCGATGAGCAGTGGGAGCTCGTCGAACCCGTGATCACGGCATGGAAGGCCCGGCATCCGTCAGTCAGCGGGCATCAGGGGAAGTACGCGATGCGGAGATCGTGAACGCGATCCTCTACCAGAACCGCACGGGTTGTCAGTGGGAGTTCCTGCCCCCGAGCCTGGTGCTCCTGGACACGCAGAGCATCCACGTGGCCGTCGGAGTCCCGGCCACGACGACGGGCCGGGATGCCGCGAAAAGGGTGCCGGGCAGGAAGAGATGCCTGGCCGTGGACGTGTTGGGGCTCGTCGTCGCGGTCGTCGTGCTCGCGGCCTCCGCGCACGAGAACACCGCCGGCATCGCCCTGCTGGACCAGGTCGCCGGGCAGAGCGGCAGCGTGAAGAAAGCCCTGGTCGACCAGGGCTTCAAGAAGAAGGTCGTCGAGCACGGCAAGAACGTGGGCATCGACGTCGAGATCGTCGAGCGCAACCCGGACGACAAGGGCTTCGTTCCGCAGGCCAAGCGGTGGATCGTGGAGCAGACGAACGGGATCCTGATGTTCTACCGCCGTCTCGTACGCGACTACGAACACCGCCCCGCCTCCTCCCGCTCCCGCGTCCTGTGGGCGATGACCTCCGTCATGAGCCGCCGCCTCACCGGCCGCACCATCGCCTCTTGGAGGACCGCATGAGCGAGAACCCACAGGTCAAAGCGGTCCTGGAACAGATCCAAACCCGCGAGCGCGAACTGGCCGACCAAGCCGAGCAGTTCCGGGCCCGCATCGAAGAACTCACCCGGCAGCTCGGCGAACTCGACACGGAGAGCGAGAACCTGCGCATCACCCGCAAGACCCTCCTCACTCTCCCGCTGCCCTCACCCGCCACCGCGCCGGACCGTCCCGACATCCCGGACCACCCCGCCTACCAGCAGATCCTCACCGCCCTGGCCGACGCGGGCCGACCGATACGCGCCCGCGACCTCTGCCAGGCCCTCGACCTGCCGATCCTCCCGAAGAACACCGAAGGCATCCGCTCCAAACTGAAACGCCTGGTCAGCCGTGGCATCCTCATCGAACCCGAACCCGGCTTGTTCGCCCGCCCCAACGCCTGAGGACCATCCCCCACCCGCGACCAGGGATCCTTCCCCAACCTCAACCACGAAACGGACAAGAACTCACGTTCCGCACTCTGAGATCTCTGGCGACGTGGAAGCAAGGTCCCGTGCAGCAGTGCGAGATGCTCAGCGTGGGATCACCGAGCCTCTGTACGATCTGAAGGCCAAGCACCTCGCCGTCCACTCGGGCACGATCGACGACCACCCCATCGGCGACAGCGCCTCGCCGATCTTGGTGAGCATGGCGATGTTCAAGATCGTTCGAGTGACCAGTGAGCAGCCCTCGCCTTCGGGTAGCTGAGGTGTGCGCCTAGTTCCGGCAGGGCGTCAGCCGGGTCCACCCAGTACGATCTTCCACACTCGGGTCGCTACCTGGAGGTTGAGCCGGTCCTCGACGTTCGCGAGGTCGTTGCCGCTGATGTCGCGGATGCGCTGAAGCCGATAGCGCAGCGTGCTGCGGTGGATCGCGAGGGATTCGGCGGTCTCGTCGTAGTTGCCGCCGCAGTCGAAGTACCGGGACAGGGTCTCCACCATGGCCGTGTGGTGCTGGGAGTCGTAGTTGATGAGCTGCCCGAGCCACTCGTGGACGAACGTCTCTAGTTCCCGGTAATCGTTGCCGGGTCCCAGGATGCGGTAGAGGCCAAGCTCGTCGAAGAACGTCGTGCCGTAGCGCTCGCGGGAGTGGCGCCGCACTTCCAGGGCGCGCTGCGCCTCCTGGTAGCGGTGGGGGATGTCGGCCAGGGAGTCGCAAGGGGCGCTCACTCCGATCGTCCCGGACCGTGTCCCGGTCTCCCGGGCGAGCGCCTCGTACAGCGCGCGGGCGTGCGGCCTGGCGTCGGCGACCAGGACTACGTGGTCGGAACGTTGGGTCAGCAGCGAGTGCATGCCCACGGCAGAGGCCGCCCGGCCCACCATCTGCGCGAAGGAATCGCCCGGAGTCCGGTTCGACCACTGCACCACGACGATGTAGTGGCTGCGGTGCAGGTCATGTCCGACTGCCTCGGACCGGGCGTAGGCGCTCGCCTCGTCCGTCCCTGTCAGGAGGTCGTCGACCAGCTCGCGGTGCAGCCTCAGCTCCACTTCGGCCAGACTACGCAGGTGCGCCAGCTCCAGGGCGAGCGACGTGGCGGCGTGTTCCAGCGCGAGCACGGTGTGCTCGTCGGCCTCGCCCCGGGCATCGACCAGGGCCAGCACGCCCAGGATCTCGCCGTGCGGGCGGACCAGGGTGATCAGCCGGTCCTTTATCCGCACCGGCCCGGCCTCCCGGGCGACGGCGTGCAGCATTTCGTCCTGGCGCACGGGGTCCGGTTCCGGATAGGGGTCGGGGCGGCTGGGGCCGGTCCAGGACCTCAGCCGACCGAAGCGGTCTTCGACCAGCGTGGGGAGTCCAGTGAGCCCGTGCAGTGCGTGGGTGATGGCTCCCTCGCCGCCGCCCGAGGCAGCGACGTCGGCCATGAGCGCGTGAACGGCCTGCTGGAATCCCAGCTCAGCCGCGACGTAGATCAGCTGCCTCTGGAGAGCTGTCCGTTCCTCCCTCAGCCGGTACAGCTCCAGCGCGTCCTCGCGTTGGCGGCGGTGTGCGAAGGCGACTGACAGAGCAGCAGCCGTGTGCCGGACGAGCGTGACGAGCAGGGATCGCTCGGCCTCGGTGGGCCGGGAGCGGGACGTCACCACGAGGTAGCCGTGGAGTCCCTCAGCACCGCGCAGCCCCAGGGCCTGGCCCCAGGACCGGCCGGGTACGGCCACAGGGCCGTCTTGCCCGGCCAGCTCCCGCACCCTCCGGCCCACGGCCAAGGCATGGATCTGCCCGTTCCTCGGGCTGGGGACCAGGTCGCCGTCCACCTTGAGGTATCCGGCCTCGGCGCTGTATGGCCCTGCGGCGGCTATGTGGTCCATGGCCAGGCGCAGGATCTCGCCTTCGTCCGGGGTGTCGAACAGGGCGCGGGAGAGCACCATCAGTTCATGGAGGGCATGGTCGGCTGGGGTGGGAACGGGGGAGCGGGGCCCTCTCCGCGCGGCCGTGGGGTGCTGCCTGGCGCTGCCCTGCGGAAGGCTGCCCTGCCGGTCGGAGCGGCGGCGGTAGAGGTCGTGTGCCCGGCTGCCGGCCATGGGATCACTCCGTTCTCCCCGAGTCGGCGGAACACGTTCCGGGGCCGGCCGGCCATGGGATTATTCCCTTCCCCCGAGCCTGCCGAGAGGTGACAGCGACCCTCCTGTACACCCCTCCGTCCAACTTACCCGAGATGTTCGGAGTCTTCGGCTCGTGCTCGCGGGGCGACGGGCTCAGTTGTTCTTTGACCCGCCGGGAGCAGGCGTAGAGCTGCTCGCTTCGCCAGTCTGGGGCTGCCGGGGGCCGCCGAGCGTACCGGCAGGAAGGGACTGGGCGATGACCGAGCAGCCTCGTAGGCCCGCTGCCACGTATGAGACGTACCAGGAATCCGAACGCGCCGTCGATCACATCTCGGACCAGGGGTTTCCTGTGCAGAGGATGGCCATCATCGGCCAGGACGTCCGCCTCGTCGAGCATGTCATCGGCCGTACGGACTACGGCAGGGCCGCCCTGCACGGAGCGGCGAGCGGCGCCCTTCCCGGTGCGCTGATCGGCTGGCTCTTCGGCCTGGTCGACTGGGTGGACCCCCTTCGTCTCCGCCCTGCGCATGGCCTTCTACGGCCTGATTTTCGGAGCGGTCGTGGGCGCCCCGTTCGGCCTGTTGCTGTACGCCCTGCAGGGCGGCCGCCGGAACTTCGCCTCCGTCCGCTGGGTGCAGCCCAGCCGGTACGACGTCGTCGTGGGCGAAGCCGTTGCCGACTAGGCCGTACGGCTGCTCCCCTCACCGGTCCCACCGGGCACCCGCGGCGGTGCGAGGTCGACGCGCCGCCGGGCGTCACCGACGGGCAGCGCATCCGGCTGGCGGCGAGGGCGGCCGGGGCAGGGGGACCGCCCCTGCGGGCGACCTGGCCCTGCGAGTGCGTATCCAGCCCCACCCCCGGTTCCGGCTGGACGGCCGTGACGTGCACGTCCAGGCCCCGGTCGCCCCCTGGGAGGCGGCCCTGGGTGCGACCGGGCCGGTGCCCGCCCCCGACGGCGGCACGGCCAAGGTCACGGTGCCCGCGGGCTCTTCCAGCGGCCGGCGGCTGCGGCTGGCTGCTCGGCGAGGGCATGCCGAACCCGCGCGGCGCGAACGGCGACCTGTACGCCGAACTCCGCATGGTGGCGCCGCCCGCCCTCGGCGACCGGGAGCGCGAACTGTTCGAGGAGCTCGCCGCCACCTCCTCGTACGACCCCAGGAGGACGCGATGAACGACCGACCCGCGGGAGCGGCGGGCATCGACCGGGACGGCGTGGGCACCCGTCCGATACGGACGGGTGTCGACGTCACCGCCTCGGCGGCTGTCCGGTATGCGCTCGTGCCCGCCTCCAGGCTCTCCCTGGACGACGTGGCCCGTCGCTCGGGCCTCCGCCCCGATCTGATCCGCCGGTTCGTCGCCCTCGGCCTGGTCGATACCGAGCGCGACGCCGAGGGGCACCTGGTGTTCGACCCGACGGCCCCGGCGGTCCTCGCCCGCATCCAGCAGCTGCGCTCCGGACTCTGCTTCAACTACGCGTCCATCGGCCTGGTGCTCGACCTGCTCGACCGCATCAGCCTGCTCGAAGCCGCCCTCCGCGGCCGCGGCACGAGGAGTGAAACACCCTCATGGACATGAACCGACTTACCCAGAAGTTCCAGGAAGCCCTCCAGGAGGCACAGACCGCGGCCGTCCGCATGGGGCAGACCGAGGTCGACGGAGAACACCTGCTGCCCGCACTTCTTGATCAGGTGGACGGTCTGATCCCGCGGTTGCTGCAACAGGCGGGCACCGAGCCGAAGGAACTGCGCGGCGTACCGCCCGGATACGGCGGCTACGAGGAAGGCGGCCGGCTCACCGAGGCCGTACGCCGCAAGCCGTACTCGGTTGTGCTGTTCGACGAGATCGAGAAGGCGCACACCCATGTCTTCAACACCCTGCTGCATATCCTCGACGACGGCCGCATCACCGATGCTCAGGGCCGCACCGTCGACTTCCGCAACACCGTGATCATCATGACGTCCGACATCGGCTCCGAGCACCTCCTCGACGGCGCCACCGCCGAGGGTGAGATCAAACCGGACGCCCGTTCCCTGGTGATGGGCGAGCTGCGCGGGCACTTCCGCCCGGAGTTCCTCAACCGCGTCGACGACATCGTGCTGTTCAACCCGCTCGGTGAGCGGCGGATCGAGCGGATCTTGGAGCTGCAGTTCGACGAACTGCGGCAGCGGCGCGCCGAACGCCGCATCACCGTCGAACTCACCGACGCTGCCCGGGAAGTGACCGCCCACCAAGGCTACGACCCGGTGTACGGGGCCCGGCCGCTGCGGCGTTACATCTCCCACGAGGTCGAGACACTGGTCGGACGCGCCCTGCTGCGCGGCGACGTCCAGGACGGCGCGACGGTGCGCGTCGACGCCGAGCACGCAGAGCTGGTGGTCACCTGCGACCAGCCCGGGGACGTGAAGGGAGCGCGGGCGGCATGACCACGATGCAGGCGACAACCGTCAGTTGTCCGAACTGCGGGCGCACCAACCGGGTGCCCGTGGCCGCGGAGGGCCGCCCCAAGTGCGGCCACTGCAAGCAGCCCCTACCGTGGATGGTGGACGCGGGCGATGACGACTTCACCGAGGTCGCCGAGCGGGCCGACGTCCCCGTCGTGGTCGACCTGTGGGCCACCTGGTGCGGCCCCTGCCGCACGGTGAGCCCCGCGCTGGAGAAGGTCGCCGCCGATCTCGCGGGAACGATCAAGCTGGTCAAGGTCGACATCGACAAGCACCCGCGCCTGGCGCGGCGGTTCGAGGTCCAGGCGGTACCGACACTGCTCGTCCTCGACAACGGACAGACCATCGCCCGGCAGGCGGGGGCCGCACCCGCCCCTGCCCTGCGGCGGTGGGTGGAGCAGTC
Organism: Streptomyces sp. NPDC058246; assembly: GCF_042881985.1. NCBI lineage: Bacteria > Bacillati > Actinomycetota > Actinomycetes > Kitasatosporales > Streptomycetaceae > Streptomyces > Streptomyces sp. NPDC058246. The sequence continues at coordinate 91,300 of NZ_JBHVWZ010000025.1, forward strand.
GATCGCGGGCCGCGAACCGGCCGGGAAAGGATGATCGGCCATGACCGTACCAACCGACCCCCACCTCGCCCTCGTACGCCCCGTCACCCCGCGCGCCCCGGGGTGCGAGGAATGCCTGGCCACGCGTTCCCCCTGGGTCCACCTCAGGCTCTGCCTGACCTGCGGCCACGTCGGCTGCTGCGATTCCTCGCCGAACCGGCACGCCCGCCGTCACGCCGCCGCCGACGGCCATCCGATCGTGGCGTCGCTGGAGCCCGGCGAGGACTGGCGGTGGTGCTTCGTCCACGAGACGTTCGTGTGATGCCCAGCGACGAGACGCGGCCGGGCGCAGCGCCTGTGCCAGACGAAGCGGAGGAGAGCGTCCCCTTCGAGACGCCAGACATCTACGGCGCCTACCCCCGCCTGCCGGACGACCAGATGGCACGCCTGGCGCAGCATGGCCGGAGGCGCACGGTGGACGCCGGTGACGTACTGATCCGGGAGGGGGAGCGGTGCGAGACCTTCTACGTCGTCCTCAGTGGCTCGGTCGCCATCGTCGAGGGCTACGGCACACCCGGCGAACGCCTGCTGCGTGTGCACGGCCCTGGCCGCTTCATCGGCGAACTCGGCCTCCTGAACGGACAGGTGGCCTTCTACACCGCCGTGGTCAGGGACCCCGGCGAGATCCTCACGCTGTCCATGGATCAGCTGCGTGACCTGGTGACCCGGGACTCCATCCTTGGTGATGTGGTGCTGCGCGCCTGCCTGGGCCGCCGCGCCCTGCTCGTCGGGCAGGGCGCCGGTTTCCGCATCATCGGCTCGCGCTATTCGCCCGACACCCGACGGCTGCGCGAGTTCGCCGCCCGCAACCGGCTGCCGCACCGCTGGATCGATCTGGAAACGGATGAGGAGGCCGAGGCGCTGCTGCGCCGCTTCGCGGTCAGTCCGGAGCAGACGCCGCTGGTGATCTGGCGGGACACGACCTTGCTGCGCAATCCGAGCAACGCCGAACTGGCCCGGTTCATCGGCCTGCCGCCCCTGCCGTCGGGCAACGGCCGCGGCGATCTCCTGATCGTCGGCTCCGGTCCGGCCGGTCTCGCCGCCGCGGTGAACGCCGCCTCGGAAGGCCTCGGCACGACCGTGGTCGAGGCGATGGCCACCGGCGGCCAGGCCGGGACGTCCTCCCGCATCGACAACTGCTTCGGCTTCCCCTCAGGCATCTCCGGCGCCGAACTCACCGAGCGCGGGGTGCTCCAGGCGGGCAAGTTCGGAGCCCGCATCAGCGTCCCGGCGGAGGCGGCCGGGCTCGAACCGCGGGACGGCCACTACGCCGTCAGGTTCGCCGACGGCAGCGAGATCACCGCTCGTACCGTCGTCCTGGCCACCGGCGCCCGCTACCGCCGCCTCCATGTGCCCGGCATCGAACCACTGGAGGGCGCGAGCGTCCACTACTCGGCGACCGTCTACGAGGCCCAGCAGTGCCGTACCGACCCGGTGGCGGTGGTCGGCGGCGGCAACTCCGCGGGCCAGGCCGTGCTCTTCCTGGCCGGGTACGCACCGCAGGTGTATCTGCTCGTCCGTGGGCCGAGCCTCGAGGCGCACATGTCCCGCTACCTGATCGATCAGATCGAGCGCCACCCGCGGGTGCGCGTGCTGCTGCACACCGAGATGACCGAGGCGCTCGGCGACAAGGCGCTGGAGGCGGTCACCGTGGTCGACCACCGTACGGGCGAGCATCGCCACCTCGCGGTGCGGGCCCTGTTCGTCTTCACCGGCGCAGACCCTCACACCGAGTGGCTGTCCGGCGCGCTCGCCCTCGACGCGCGCGGCTACGTGCTCACCGGCGCGGAGGCGCAGGCGTGCTCCGTTCCCGAACTGTGGCAGAGCCAGGGCCGCGACTGCCTGACGTTGGAGACCAGCCTGCCCGGCGTCTTCGCCGCCGGTGACGTCCGCAGCGGCTCGGTGAAGCGTGTGGCCTCCGCGGTCGGCGAAGGCGCGATGAGCATCCACTTCGTGCACCGCTACCTGGGCCACACGGCCGCGCACGGCGGCACCGACAGCTCACCGCACACCCGTCCGAAGGAGTCCGCTTGGCTCGCATGACACCCAGGGGGCGACGAGATCACGAGAAGGAGGCGATGGGAATGCCCATGCCGTCCGGCGCCACCGCGGTGGCGCAATGCAGGACAGGCCCCTGGGCTGGGCACGCAATCCACTGACGGAGTTCGACCAACTGCTCAGCGAGATGAGCGGACTGATCGAAAAAGATCAGTGCGCAGATGTCGGACGGGGTGCTCACCATCACCGTCCCCAAGGCCGAGGTCGCAAAGCCCCGGCACGTCGAGATCAGCGAGACGAGTGAAAGCACCGAGAGCAGCGGCTGAGACGCGAGCGCCGCGGTTCCGGGCACCCATCCGGCACCGCGGCCGGGCCGGCGGGCCTCGACACCCGGAGCGGCTTATGAACGACGTCCTATGTCACAACCCCTCACGGCGGCGGAGACGCGGCACGTGGCTCCCCACCGGCTTCCTTTCGGCGCCGCAGACGCCAGGCGCGCAGCAGCCGAAGGGGGAGCAGACCCAGCGGTGCTCGCCGGCCCATGTCCGCCTGGTCCTCGCGGTCGAATGCCCGTGCGTAACGCTTGGCGATCCGCCTGGGGTGCTGGGGCTTGCCCTTGCGGATGGGCCGGGCTTCGGGATCGGCTGAGGACATCAGCCGGTCGGGGATCGTGCGGATCCCCGCAAGCCGCACCGCGGTCTGCTCCAGCAGCCGGCGGGTGCCCGCCGCGGTCTCGGCCAGCTCGCCGACCAGGTGCGTCGGCCGCCCCAAGGGCTGTTTGCCCAGCGCGCGTCGGGCGTTGCTCGCGCTCCACCGCAGGACGAGTTCGACGTGGACGCGGCGCTGCAACGCGGGCTCTGGACCGCCTGGCGCTGCTGGCGGAGGTCACGGCCGCTCTTGGCAGCACCCTGGACGTGGACGAGGCCCTGCGGCGGCCGGCAGTTGCGGCAGCCGAGGAAGCAGAACGCGCTGACGCTGTTCGGCCGTGGCCTGGACCGCCTGGTCCGTCGCCACTCACAGCAGGAGGTCGAAGACGGCTCGGGCCTCGTCCCAGTGCTGAGTCTGGGGGTTCTTCAGGTCGGGGTGGAGGATCTTGAAGCTCTGGGCAAGAGCCAGGCTGAGTCCGCCGATGATGTCCGGATAGGCCGCCTCGGTCTCCTCGTCGGGCGTGCGGTCCAGAGCGGGGTGGGCGGCGAGCTGTTCCAGGATCGGCTTGAGTTCTACTTCCTGGTCGATCTTCTGGAAGTGGTGAATGCTCTCCTGCAGGCCTTTCGTGATCGGTAGGTCACAAGTCCGGATGATGTCGCGCCCGTTGGCCTTGGCAGTGGCCTGGGCGACGGTCAGCAGATCGTAGAGCTTGGCGTCGACGAAGTCGCTGTAGCGTTTGAGATCGTTCTTGTCGACGTCCAGCCCCGCGGCCGCGCGGAAGAACCTTTCGAACCTGGCGATGGACATCACGGTCATGACGGCAACCTCCGGCTGCTGGCGCCGGGGTGGCTCCCGGCCCCTGGGCTTCCCCTTCAGCCTGGCCGACGGGGCGCGGGAACGCATGCGCATGTCGGGCCCAATTAGCCTCCCTGTATTGCCCTGCCAGGCCCAGGCGTCCGACTGCCCGGGTAGTCGGACGGGCCTGCGGATCGACAGCAGGGTGAACACCGCGTCGCGGATCGGCCCCACGTAAAGGGTGACCCTCCGGATGTCGCTGCTCATGAGGCCGAACGCCGCAGTAGCGAAGACGCCAGGGAGGCGCTCGAGAGAGGCCGATGAACAGCAGCCAGGGCCGGTTGACGCGGACCAGCCTGCCTAGCAGCCGCAACCGACCGCGGACTCCGGGCAGGACGTAGTGCGGTGCCTCGCCGGCGTACTGGATCCTCCCGGGTGGCAGTGCGTTGCCGGACTCCGGGATCAGCGCTCCGATTACGCCGAGGGCCGCTCCCCTCAGCCGGTGGGCGGCGCGCATCAGGCTGAGCATGGGCAGCGACAGCAGCGCGATGTGCTTCGGCGAGCTGATCATGGCGATGACGGGGGTGTTGTCCCGGTAGGGCAGGTCCGTCACCCTTCTTCAGCCGCTTCGCGACCTCCGTCGGCCATCCCGGATCGACCACGAGGACGACACGTCGAGCCGCGGCTGCTGGGGGTGAACAGGCGGCGCTGGGGGTGCGGTCATCGATAGCCCTGTACGCGAGGGTGCCAGTTTGTGGGTGTAGGTCGGCTCGGGGTCGCACGGCCGACGCGACCCGGCAGGGCGTTCCGGCTAGGCTCACATCCGTGACGTGGCTGCGGGCCTTCGGGGAGGTCGTGCGATCCGGGCTCACGATCGAGGAGGCGCGGCTGGAGCCCCTGCTGGCGCTGCGCACGGCGGCTGGGGTGGCGATCGTCGTCGGGCCGGCGCTGTGGCTGGTCTCTCCTGCGTATGCCGCGTCCGCCGCCCTCGGTGCCTACTCCGCGGGTGGGGCCACTTTCCAGCGCACCTGGCGTCCACGCAAGGTGATCGCGCTCGGCGCGGGCGCGGGTCTGGCGCTCAGCACCTTCGTGGGCTATCTGGCGGCGGGGCGACTGGTGACGTTCCTCCCGCTGCTGGCCGTATGGGCCTTTGTCGCAGGGATGGCGTGGGCCGTCGGATCGACCGCTGGGATCGTCGCAGCGACGATGGTCGGCAGCATGCTGGTGACCATCACCCTGCCCACGAGCGTCGGGCGAGCCCTGGAGCACGCCGGGGTCATCGCGCTCGGAGGCGTGGCGCAGGCCGTGCTGATCTTGCTGTTCCCGATCCGCCGTTGGGGGGCGCATCGTGACGCGCTCGCCGACGCCCTGGCCGCCGTGGCGGACTACGCCCGCCGGCTGCGGCACGACCCGACCGCCCCGTTCGACCCGGAGCCGTTGATGACGGCCCGGGACGCGGCCGCCGTGACGCCATCACAGGCCCGCACCCGTCCCCCCGTCCTCCACGGCCCCCGGGGACTCGCCGAGCGCATTCGGCCGGTCGTCGCCGCGCTCGCCGACCCGGACGTCGGCGCCCCGGCGGAGGGACCAGGGCGGGACCGCGCGCGGGAGTTGCTCGACGCGGCCGCCGACGTCCTGGACGCGGCCGCCCGTTCGATCCGCCGCGGCACTCCCGCCGAGGTGCCGCCCAGGAGCACGGACGTCCTGCGCGTCGACGAGGACCACGAAGTGCTGGAGGGGCCCGCGCGGCAGGCCGCCGAGCGGCTCGTGGAACTGCTCGGCGAGGCGTTGGAGATCGCCGAGAGCGGCGCGCGCGGGAAGACGCCCACGCCACCCGGCCCCGCGGGCGCCCAGTTCCTGGTGCGCCCGACAATGCTCCGGCTGGTCCCGGTCGTCGTCCGGGCGGTCCGCCGTGAGCTCCGCCGAGACTCGCCCGTGTTCCGGCACGCCGTCCGCCTGGCGGCGGTGGCCACGCTGGGCTATCTGATCGCCGCCCGGCTCCCCCTTGGCCATGGCTACTGGGCGCCCATCGCCTCGGTGATGGTGATGCGGCCGGACTTCCACCGGACGTACGCGCGTGCGGTGGCCCGTCTCGCCGGGACCCTGGCGGGGGTCGCGCTCGCCACCGGGATGGTGCGGGCCCTGGGCCCGGACGCCCATGTGTTCGGCGCGCTGGCGGTGGTCTCGGCGTGCCTGTCGTACATGCTGATCCGTACCGGCTACGCCTACTCCCAGTGCTTCACTGCCGCGTACGTCGTCTTCCTGCTCGGTATGGGCGGCCAGGCGTGGGAGCAGACGGTCCCGGAGCGGGTGGTGCTCACCCTGCTCGGCGGGGCCCTGGCGATGCTGGCGTACGTGGTGTTCCCCGCATGGGAGACGCCCCGGCTGGCGGGCCGGCTTGCGGACTGGCTCGCCGCCAACGGCCGCTACGCCGCCGCGGTGCTCCGCAGCTACGCCGAACCGACCCGGGAGCATCGCGCCGACATGCGCAGGGCACTGCTGGCGAGCAGGGAGGCACGCGCCGCCTGGCAGGAGGCATACGACCGGGCAAGGCAGGAACCGGTCCGCCCCAGGGGTCTGACGTCGCGCGAGGCGCAGGAGGCGCAGGAGGCGCTCAAGGGGTTCGGCCGGGCGGCGATGCTCATGGAGAGCCACGTCCCGCCGGCAGACAGCCGTTTCGTCCCCGAGGCAGAGCGGTTCGCCGAGGCCCTCGAGGCAGATACCGCGCAGGCGGCAGTCGACGTGCGCGAGCACAGGAATCCGGACTGGAGGCGCGTGGAGGAGGCGCTCCACGCGTGGGAGGGCTCCGCCGCCGGGGACCGGAACCCGGTGGTGCGGCGCGGGGCGGAACTGCAGAAGCAAGCCTTGGAGGACCTCGCGACGGCCGTGAGCCGCACACCCCTGGAACGGGATGTCGGCTCCGCTCGCGAGGAGCAGCGGGTGCGGGCGGCCGCGGCGGCGGAAGGTGACGGATCAGGATCCGCGCCCCGGGGTGGGTGACGGCGCCGGCGACGGGGAGCGCCGCGCGTCCTGGAGCGGGAAGTAGTCTCCCGGCCGCGTCGAGCGCCGCCACACCTACGTCGCGGTCGCCAGCACGAGGATCAGCCCCGCCAGGATGACCAGTTCGATCCCCTCGACGTTCCACCGGAAGGACTTCCCCGCCTCGGCCGTCACGATGAGCACCTTGCGGATGCCGGCAATCAGGCCGACGACGAGGAACGGCTCCGCGTCGAGGGTCTGGTTCCTGACGGTCGGGGAGCGCACTTCGCACCGGCACGTCCCGGACGACATCATCGCCGCGCCCGCCGTGCCGGTCACCCACGCAAGAAGGTCTCGCCCTCGGTCGTCAGTTACGTCCTCAACCAGGGCCCACGCCCCGTGGCGCCGGCCACCCGCGAACGCGTCCTCGCGGCGGTGCGCGAACTCGGCTAGCGTCCCAAGAGCGCGGCCCGCGCACTGCGACTGAGCCACACCATGACGCTCGGCTTGGTCGTCCCGGACCGCGGACATCGCCGAGGGCCACCGCTACGCGGCAGCCAACGGCCGTGGTCGGCAAGATCGTCGTCACCGTCACCCACGACTACGCGACGGCGTGAACCGGACAGTCCGTCAGGAGGGGGCCCGAACAACCGAGCTGTCCGCCACCGGGCGGGCATGCTCGTCGACCCCCTCGGACGGGCGGTCGGCGAACCAGTCACGCAGCACGCGTACGACTTTGGCCGGGAGGCGCGGCACATGACCGATCCCGCCGTCACGGCAGCGCAGTCGTCATCGTTGACCATGCTGCTCCACGACGTGCGCCGCGTGGCGGGCGTCGATCTCGCCGTGGGCGCTCTCATGCCCGCCGACGCCGACCACTTCGTCATCGACCAGCTCGTGGGTGTGACCACCGAGGGCCTGCGGGACCTGCGCATCTCCGTCGGCGCGGGGCTGGGCGGCAAGACGATGCTCCTGGCGAGACCGGTCCAGGTCCAGGACTACTGCAGCGCGAGCGGGATCACCCACGACTACGACGACGCCGTACGCCGGGAACGGATCCGCGCTTCCTTCGCCGTCCCGATCCGGGTACCCCGGGGCCCTCGGGGCGTGCTCTGGGGTGGTCTGCGCCAGGAGTGCGTCTTCGGCGACCGGGTCATCGGCGATGTCATGACGGTCGTACGTGCCCTGGAGCGGGACCTGGCCGAGGACCTGGCCCTGAGCCGCCGCCTGGAAAACCTGCGGGTGGCGGCCGGAGGGACGGTCGCAGAGGGCGGGCGTGCGGGCCGGGAGTCGATGACGAGCGTGGCCGAGCGTCGTCGGCTCGTCGGCATCTGCTCGGAACTCGTACACATCGCGTCCTCGATTCCCGACGGACCCCAACGGCGGCAACTCGACGCCCTCGTCCGGCGCTTGACCGACGATGCCATGGACGGCGTACCGGCCGATCCGCCCGTGGCCGCGGCACCGGGCGGTCGACGGGCGGCACGTACGGGCCTGACCGTCCGCGAACGGGAGATCCTCGCCGAGGTCGCGCTCGGCGCGACGAACCGGGAGATCGCCGCGAAGCTCGGCATCGGCGCCGAGACCGTGAAGTCGAGCCTCACGTCCAGCATGCGCAAGCTCGGCGTGCCCAACCGTGCGGCTCTGGTGGCCGTCGCGCTCGGCCGGGAACGCCTGCGCTGACCCCCCGTTCGGGGGGTGCACGCGCACGACGCGTTGCCGTTATACCGGTCGACTCCCATGCTGATCATCACCCCACTCCACCGCTGCCAGTTCTGCTCCGGTCAGCACCACGAGTGACACGATCCAGCATGCGCAACGACCTCGAAGGTCCCGCCGGCACCACCGCCGCCACACCCCCAGCACCAGGACGAGGCCGGACGGGCCGCACGAGGTCGCGAGGCGCCCTCGTCGGTCGCATCGCCCGCGGCGCGCTCCTCGCGGCGGTCCTGATCCTCGCCCTGTTCCTCCTGCTCGGTCAGCTCCTGGCGCTGCTGCCGGTCAGCTGGTGGTCGCCGTTCCTGAACGTCCTGCCGATCGAGATCCCACTGCTCGTCGTCGCCATAGCCCGGGACGCGCTCGGTTCCTGGACCCTCGTGCTGGCGGCCCTGGCCCTGGTCGCGGGCGTCTTCGCACTGCGCCGCCGCGGCCGACGACGACTGCCCCTCGCCCTCTCCGCGATCAGCGGAACAGCTCTGCTGCTGGCCCTCGCCACCACCACCGTGCAGGTCATCTCGGTACACGGCGCCACCGGCCAGTGGTTCCTGTTCTCGCCGGCCACCCCCGCGAGCGCCGTCGGCCGGGACCCCGACCGGACCGTCACCTACGCAACCCTCGGCGGCGAACAGATGAAGGCGGATCTGTACCTGCCGGAGGCCGGATCGGCTACGGCGGTCCCGCTGGTCGTCAGCATCCACGGCGGCGGCTTCATCAGCGGCAGCCGCGGCCCCACCGTCTACACGAGCTGGCTGGCCGACCAGGGATACGCAGTCCTCGACGTCGACTACCGGCTGGCCACCGCCACCGAGCACACCTGGAACACCGCCGACGCCGATGTCGGCTGCGCCCTGACCTGGGCCACCGCGCACGCCGCTGAGTTCGGCTGGGACATGGACCGGGTAGCCACCTTCGGCGGGTCCGCGGGCGGTAACCTGGCCATCAACGTCGCCCACAAGGCCAACGCGGGTACTCTCACGCCCAGTTGCGGCAACGCCGACCAACTGCCCCAGGTCAAGGCCGCGATCGCCTCCTATCCCGCGGTCGACCTGTCGGCCTCCGCGGGCGACAGCGCGTTCGGCAAGGAGTCCGGCGACTGGTACGTCGGCGGCGACCCCGCCCACTACCCGGAGCGCTACGAAGCCGTCGACTCCGCGAAGCAGATCAGCAGGGACGCCCCGCCGACCCTGATCGTCCAGGGTTCCCGGGACCACCTCGTCTTCGCCGACCACACCGAGGGCTTCGCCGACAAACTGACGACGGCAGGCGTCACCCACAGCTACGTCGAACTCCCTTTCATGGACCACGCCTACGACAGTGTCTCCGCCGACATCGGCACCAAGGCCACGCGGGCACTGACGCTGCCGTGGCTCCAGGAGTACGTCGGAGGCTGACGAACTCCTGCTCTCCTGGGCCACGGACCTCTGCGCGGATCCGCAGCGAGAAAGGGCATCCACTGGGGCGGCAGGCCCGTCAAAGTCGCAGCCTGACCCAGCCCGGCGAAACCCATGCGGTCACAGCACTAGCTTCGGCTGCGCATCATCGACATCAGCAGCCCGTGGGTCTCGTCGTCGGCGGCGACTACAAGCCCACGACCTGCCTCACCGATCGGGGCACCGTCGATCCCGGTGACAACGCAGCCAGCAGCCCGGCACAAAGCGATGCCGGCCGCGAAGTGCACGCTCCTGGAGAGGTCGCCGCCATCGGTGACATACGCCGCGCGCTTGCCGGCAGCGACCCAGGCCAGCGCCAGGGTCGTGGACACGACCCGAGGCCGGAAACGTTCGACGAATTCAGGGTGGGCCAGCAGATCCACGGCCCGGAATCCGGGCGCACTCGGGAACGGCGGATCCAGGTTGGCGTCCACCAATCGGGTAGCGGGCGAGGGCGTCAGCAGTGCGTCGTCAGCCCCGTCATGCCGCACCCAGGCGGTCTCCCCGTCGGTGAAGAAGACCTCGCCGCTGAACGGGTCGGCCACCGCCGCCGCCCCATCGAGCAGCGCCACGTTGACGGCCACCAGCATGTTGCCGACGGCGTAGTTCAGCGTGCCGCACAGGGGATCCACCAACCACTGGCGCACAGCGCCGTCGGCGCCCTGCTGTCCGCCTTCCTCGCCGAGCACCGCGTCATCGGGTCGTGCGGCACGAATGACGCCAAGGATCGTCTTCTCAGCCTCCAGATCGGCGGCGGTGGCAAAATCTCCAGCACCCTTGTCGATGCGGTTGAGCCGCTGGCCGTACATGTTGCGGACCACGTCCGCGCCGGCCCGCGCCCCGGCTATCGCGACTGCAGCGTCGTCGGAACTCGCGTAAGAGTTGATCACGCAGTGCAGGCTATCGACGCGAACCGCCACCGACTCGGCGAACCTTCCCGGTCAGAGCACTAACCCAGAAGACCGCCGTCGAACTCGGCCGGGCCGGCAAGTTCTGGATCACCCGCCACCCGCAACCTCACCGCCACCCTCGAACGGCTCCGCGTCGACCGTCAGTTCGTAATCGCTCACTCGCGGCGCCGACCCGCTCCACCGCGCCCTCGTTTTCGGCATCGACGAGAAGACCGCCATCCGCTGCGCGGACTCATGCTGTCCTTTCCCGGCATCGGTCCGCAGATCAGGGCGCGCATCCTCGCCGAGATCGGCGACGATCGCTCCCGCTTCTCCGATGCCCGAGCCCTCAAGGCATACGCCGGCTGAGCGCCCATCACCCGGCCATCGGGTGGCACTTGGACGGCGCCCTGCTTGCTCCATGGTGTCCGAGCCAGGACTCCTGGGCCAAGTCCTCGGGCCCATCTCGTACCGTGATGGCCCCTACCGCGGGATCGCCTCGAAGCTCACCGATGCCGAGTTGGTCACGCTTGCGATGATGCAAGCGATGGTCGGCTTCACCTCCGAGGCCAAAAGGCTCCGCTCCGCCCACTCCCACCTGCGGACCTCTGTTCCCGTAGCGCCCTTGGGCCTGGGGCCGGCGCGCGATCGGGACCGTGGTCAGGCAGCGGCGCCGCCGTCGATGACCAGGTCGCTGCCGACCACGGAGGCGGCATCGGGCGAGGCCAGATACAGCACCGCTGCTGCGATCTCGGCGGTCGATGAAACACGCCCCAACGGGGACACGCTCTTCATCCGAGTGGCACGGTCAGCATCGGTCTCGCCAGGGCGCAGTGACATGGCGGTGGCGGACGGGCCGGGGCTTACCGCGTTGATGCGGATCCCATCGGCGATGTGGTCCAGAGCGGCGGCCCGGGTCAACGCGGAGACGGCCGCCTTGCTGGCGATGTAGCCGGCCAAGCCCGGATTACGGCGGTGTGCACCGAGGTTGGAGGCAATGTTGACGATCGCGCCGCCGGTGGGCTGGTCGCGCATGCAGGCGATTTCGGCCTGGAGACTGAACAGGACACCGGTGAGGTTGATGTCGAGCAGGGCGCGCCAGTCCTCCTCCGGCAGATCGGCTACGGGTGCGCCGCCCCGGAAGACGCCCGCATTGTTGACCGCGACATCGAGGCTTCCGAAGTGTTCGACGGTGCGGCGGACCAGAGCTCTGACGTCTTCGGAGCGGGTTACGTCTGCGGTGGCCGCGGCCGCCGTACCACCCGCCTTCTCGATCAGGGCGACTGTTTCGTCGAGCGATGGGGCGGTGCGTCCGGCCGCGACCACCGAGGCCCCTTCGGCGGCGAAGGCGAGGGCGATGGCCCGGCCGATGCCCGAGCCTGCGCCGGTGACGAGGACGGTCTTACCGGTGAAGCGTGCGGTCATGGTGATGACTCCTTGGTTGGTACTCGGCTACTTGGTGCGGGTACTGAGGAAGGCGGCAGCGGCGAAAGCAACCGCCGTCGCGGCCAGTGAGGCGGTGTCGGAGCCGAGGGTGAGAAGGGCAGCGAGGATGACGGTCGGGCCCAGCTCCATCGCCGTGTTCATGACGCCGCCCGCGAGTCCGGTCTGCTGCGGCTCCACCCCCTCTGTCGCGAGGACAGTGGCCCCCGCGAAGCCGGCGGCTCCACCGACCGGCAGCGTGAGCAAGCCTGGGAGAAGTCCGTACGCGTACGGACTGTGCGGTGCCAGGCCAGTGAGTGCGAGCAGTGCGAGGCCCATCGCGCACAGAGCGAGCCCGGAGGTGGTGACGGCCGATGCCCCGTACCTGGCGATGAGTGGGCCTGTCATGCGGCCCGAGACAATCAGCGCCACCGCGAAAGGAACGAAGGCGGCGGAAGTCTGCAGCGCCGACCAGCCGCGGTCCTGCTGAAGATGAAGTGAGAGCAGGACGAACGTCGTGGCAATCCCTGCGGCGGTCAGACCGATGGCGGCCAGCGCGAGGGCCCGGCGGTGATAGCGGAGGAATCCGAGGGGGAGCAGAGGGTCGTGGGCGCGGCGCTCAGCAATCACGAAGCCTATGAGGAGCGCAGCCCCGGTGAGCAGGGGTGTCAGGACGGCCGGCGCTCCCCAAGGGTGGGCGTCGGTGAGGACGAGGCCGCAGCTGATCAGTGTGATCCCGGCAGTGGCAAGAAGTGCACCCGGCAGATCCAGGGAGCGGCCTCCGCCGGCCGGAGTTGGAGGCAGCAAACGCGGTGCGAGGACGAGGGCGAGGGCGCCCACCACGACCGGGACGGCGAAGGCCAGCCGCCAGGACGCGAGCGCCGAGATAACCCCGGAGAGCAGGTTCCCTGCGGTCGCGCCGAGGACCGAAAGCCCGCCCCAGGTGACCATCGCCCTTCCATACGCAGCGGGTTGGGGGAAGACCGCACGCAGCACGGCCATGGCGGCGGGGGCGGTGAGCGCCGCGCCGACCCCTTGCCCGAAGCGGGCGGTGAGCAAAGTCTCCGGACCCGGGACGAACAGCGCCGCGAGGGACGCCGCCGTGAACACAAGCAGCCCGACGGTGAGGCCGCGTCGCCCACCGAATCGGTCGGCGACGCGGCCGCCGAAGAGCAGCAGGCCGGAGAAGGCCAGCCCGTAGGCGGCGCTGAGGAGAATCAAGTCATCCCGGTGGAGGGAGAACTCGCGGCCGATCCGGGGCAGCGGCACAGTGAGCGAGGTGAGCGTGAAGATCAGCGACATCTGTACAGTGCCGAGCATCGCGAAGGCAGCGCCGGGCGCAGGCGCGATCGAGGTGCCGGCGGTCGTGGTGTTCCAGCTCTGCGTGACAGTCGTTCCCTCTCCCCAAATATTCGACTGAACATTCCATAATTTTCCCATGAAGACCCGCTGTAGGAAGTGGTACTGCTCAGTCCAGCAGCTTCAGTGCCTGCTCGGCCGCGTCCTGCACCCGGCCCGGGTCGTTCGACGCCTTGCCGACCACCCGCAGGCCTTGCATCAGCACCAGCAGCATCCGTGCGAGCGTCCGCGGATCGCGATCCGCGGACAGTTCGCCCTGAGCGCGGGCCCGCACCAGCGTCGAGTGCAGCAAGGTCTCGAAGTGGCCCCAGCTCGCCTCGACCCGGCGGGCCGCCGCCGGGTCGTGTGCACCCAGCTCGGCGGCCGTGTTGGTGACGAAGCACCCTTTGCCACGGTGGTCGTTGGAGCTCGCCTCGGCCGCGAAACGCCGCACCACCGCCCGCACGGTCGGCAGTGCGGGGCCCGGCTGGGACAGTTCGCGCAGAAGGTTCGGATCGCGATTCTCGTTGTACCGGTCCAGCGCCTTCAGATACAGCTCGTGCTTGTTGCCGAAGGTGGCGTAAATGCTGGCGCGCCCGATGCCGAGGTGTTCGACGAGGTCCGCCATCGAGGTCGCCTCGTAGCCGCGCCGCCAGAACAACTCCAGGGCTGACTGCAGTGCGGTGTCCGGGTCGAATTCCTTGGTTCTGGCCACAGTCGGACCCTAGCTAATGTTGAACGAGCGGTCAAATATGTTCTGACGAAACGGCTTACCCAGGATGCCGGCCCCATACTCATCTCAGGCCCTGCTCGATACGTGAGGAACACGAACGCCAGCGGGGCGGCCTGGTAGCAGCCCGCCTCCGCCTTCTCATGCTGGCGACGGGGCCACCTCGTCCGACGGGTTGGGCGGTTCGGGCAACCGTGGCCGGGGCGAGATCCAAGCGGCTGTTCACATCCAGCTCGAACCGCCCGTAGGGGTTCGCGTGGGTCCAGAACAGAGGGGAGAGGGCCCGCCGGTCGGTGTCGGTGAGCGTGTCGGCCACACGCAGGGGCGGCCAGGACCTACCGCATCAGCAGCGTGTTGACGTGGATCAGTAGGACTCCGTTAGGTGTGTCTCGACTTTGGGCTCCGGTTGGGCAGGGGCTGTTGGCAGGTCGTGCAGATGCCGGTTCAGCGCCTGGCTGTGCACGTGAGTTGGGGCTCCGGTCCACTTCGTGTGGTTGCGTGACTCTCGGTTATGCCAACAGGACTCGTTTGCGCAGGAGCTCGCATCCTGCGCGGCCGAACATCTGGCGCTTGAGCATCTTGATCCGGTTGACATGACCCTCCACGACGCCGCAAGTGTCGTCACTCACCCTGTGTACGCGACCACACGAAGTGGACCAGAGCCCAGTCAGACCTCCACCGCCAAGCACCTCAGTGTGTTCTGGAGGGTGTTGAGGACCTGGTAGAGGGTGAGGCTGACGCGGGGACCTTTGGGGGCAGGCGTTGTTCGGTGAGGAAGGCGTGGGCGGCGGTGACGAGGGTGACGTGGTGGTGCCAGCCGGGCCAGGAGCGGCCTTCGAAGTGGTCCAGGCCCAGGCCGTGCTTGAGTTCGCGGTAGTCGTGCTCGATGCGGCGGTGGATCTCGGCCAGGCGGACCAGGTCGGTGATCGGGGTGTTGGCCGGCAGGTTGGACAGCCAGTGATCGATGGGAGCCTCGGCGTTGGCGGGCCATTCGACCAGCAGCCAGCAGCGAGGAGTCAGCAGCCAGCAGTCGGGCAGGATGCCGTCCCGCCAGCCTTGTTCGGCTGAGGCTGCGGCTTTGATGGGGCGCTCGACGGCTTTGCCTGCCGGGCGGATGCGCACGGCGGCGATGCGGGAACGTCACTCTCCTCGTGCGCCTTGCCGCCAGGTCAGAGAGGTGAATGCCGTCAGATCGAGGTGGGCGACTACTGCGTTGAGGGAGCGCGCTGTGCGGTGAGCACGGGCTGGTAGTACCCGCTGGAGGCCGGACTGTGCCAGGCGATATTGGTGAAGCCGGCTCCAGTCACGAACTCTGTCAGCTGCGGGGACGTCAGCGCCCAGCAGGTGCTCCGGCGGACTCGGACATGCCAGGTGCCATCCGCGGGGATGAGCTGGAAGTGCTCCAGGTCGTAACGCTCGCCGTCTTCATGCCAGTGCCACAGCTGGAAGGTGATCACTTGGCCGTCGAGTGTCTCCGAGACCTGGGGAGGTGTCGCCGTGGGTCTGGTCTGGCGCGTCTCGTCGTAGGCCCGGACAGTGATCATCAACAGTCCGTCGTCTCGGAGCACCCGTCTCATGCCGAGGAGTGCCGCCCGGAGATCTGGCCCGGAGAGCAGGTGCGGGAGCGAGTTGTCCGCGCAGAGGACGACGTCGAATGACGTGTCTCTGAACGGCAGTTGGCGCATGTCAGCCGCAGCGGCCGGTAGCCGGCGGCCCCGGGCCGCCGCTTCGGCGGCGGCGCGCGCGGCGGCGACCGGGCTCAGGTCGCTGCCGACGACCTGGTGCCCGGCCAGGGCCAGCCCGATGGCCTGGGTGCCGATCCCGCACGAGCAGTCCAGGACGGTGTGTGGTCCCGCGCCGAGAGATTTGCGGACGAGCCCGCCCAGTACCTCGGCCTGGTAGGCCATGCTCGCATCCCAGTCCCGGAACATCAGGTGGTAGTCGTGGGCCAACTCGTCGTAGAAATTCCGCACGGAGAGCTCGGACATGTATCCCACCGTAGTGCGTGGCCGCCAGGGAGGACGGGCAGTTCAGGCAGCGGCTGCCAGACGTCGGCCGCCCAGCGGAAGCCCTTCTCGCTGCGGATACGGTCGCGTTCGCGGCGTTGGGCGGCCAGCTTGTCGGGGTGGCGGGCGTTCGCGGTGCGCCACCGGAGGTAGGCGTGGAGGGCTCGGGGCTGTGCGGCGTGGTTGCGGTGGTGGGAGTCGGCGATGGTGAACTGCCGCAAGGGTCCGAAGTGGGCCTCGATCGGGTTGGCCCAGGACGCGTACGTCGGGGTGAAGCACAACCTGACCCGGTTCTTCTTCGCCCAGCGCCGGATGGTCTCGCCCTTGTGAGCGGAGAGGTTGTCCAGGATGACGTGGATCGGGGCGCCGTCCGGGCGGGCCGCGCGGATCGACTTCAGGTCGGCCAGGGTGTTCGCGGCGCCCTTCTTCCTGCGGTTGACGGCCCACAGGGTGTCGTCGCCGACGGAGTACCCGGCCCAGGTAGGCGGCGAGCAGTCCTTCCAGCACCGCGCCGAGGCAGACCGGCTGCGGGCGACGCTCGACGGCGGCGGCACCGCGGTCCTGCGTCAGGTGCTGACCGGGATGGGCGGGATGGGCAAGACCCAGCTCGCGGCTGACTACGCCCACACCGCCTGGGCCACCGGCGGCCTCGACGTCCTGGTCTGGGGCACGGCAAGCGCTGCTCTCCGCCACCAGACGAGGCCTCCGCGGGCAACGAGGGCGCCGGGGTGGTCAGGGCCGAAGTTGCGGTCAATGCGATTTACCAGGCGCTGGAGTGGGCGGTTGCGATGCTGATCTTGGCCACTGCCCCCAGGGTCCTTGCCCACCGGGACCACGCCGCACGGGTTAAAGATCAAGCCAGGGCCTGTATCGAATGTGCAAGGTGCCAGGAAGATCATCCGTGTGCGGGACGGCTCAGGGTGTGATCAGGGATTCTTCCGGTATGCCCCTGATGCTCGGGCGTTTCCCAGCTGACAGCGTGAGGAACATGATCTCAACGCGCGTATCACGAAGGGAAATTGTGGGCGCCGCCTTGGCGGGGACAGCCGCGCTGTTCGCTACCGTGGCGCTGCCCTCGAGCCGCGCCACCGCCTCGCCCGCGCCGCTCCCACCGCTCCCGCCGTTAGACCCCACTGCCCTGCAGGCGGCGATCGACGACCTGGAGCACCCGCCGTCGACCGCGGCCCAGTTGCGAGTCGACGGCACCCGCCTGCAGGACAGGCTAGAAGCGGGGAGTCGCCGCACTGCCCGGCCTTGATCAGGAATAACATGGGCTTCTGTCCCTGCTCGACAGCCAGTTTGCCGAGGAAGTCATCACGGATCGAGTCGGCCAGGGCGTGGTAGTGCTCGGCACCGTCGTTCTCCTCCAGGACCCGCGCGGTACGCGCCAGCAGTCGGGCGGAGTGCGCGAAGTAGGACGTGGCGACCAGGCAGGAGGAGGTCATCGCCTGGCCACCGCGATCGGAGCGGGTCATGCTGACCGAATACGACAGCCACGTTTTGACGGTCATTGAAAACATGGCGGTGCTCCTCCGGCGACGCCTACGTTGAGGCACCAAGCAATCAACCGCCGCAACGGAGTGAGTCGGCGACAGATACACATCCCGTCAACAACTAGGGGATCTGCATGATCAAAGGTCGTATCGCAAGGACAGTGGCCTCGACTGCGCTCGTCTTGGGGGGAGCGATGGGAGCGATGACCCTAGCGCCGAGCGCAGTAGCGGATAGCGGCTCGTTACCGACCGCTGTCCCTGCGTCCAGCAACTCCACACTGCAGTCATGTTGGGGCCAGCGGGTGTTCGGCAGCGGGGGCCACCATGGGAACAAAACCTGGTGCGACTCGGGGCGTTACCGTGAGGTGATCACGTGTGAGACCCTGGGGGGCTACCAGTACGTGCACTACGGTCCCTGGGTATGGGCGAGCGCGGAGAGCACCGCATGGTGCAACCTCGGCGACGAGATCATCGGAGACTGGACGCAGACGGGGTGAGTCAGAGGCTCCTTCTGCCGTGGGCAGCGGCCTCGTCCAAGGTTTCGTCCGCGGCCTCTTGGTTCCGATGAAGGCGCCGGGACGCCGCTGTTCACCGCAGTGAACTTGAGAACGATCAAACTGTGGGGCTCCTTGGCGAGCTCCGGGTAGTGGTGGTCACCACCGCCATGGCGTTCGCCGCTGCTCTCGCTCGTGTCACGCCAGCCTCAGCAGTTTCCGTTCGGGGAACGGTCACAGTGACCGTTCCCCGAACGACTTTGTTCGTCGATTGCGTCGATCGCCAGGGATGCGCCGTCGGCCAGGCATTGGTGCAGTTCGGCCCGATGGGTGCGCTGCCACACCGTGTGGCGTCGTGTGGTGACGGGCACGGCATAGCGGTGCTGGGGGAGAGCCTCACCATCAACGGACAGACGCAGCCGAGGTGGTTCCAGCCGGTGGCTGGCGATCAGTCCGTTGAGGACGTCGGAGGAGATGAGGGAACCGGGGGCGTCCACGGCTTGGGTGACGTGGCGGTAGTCGCGGCGCAGCGACCGGCCAAGAACTCGTCCTGGCCCAGCCGCTCCGGGATGGACACGATGGTCATCCCGCGCTGCCCGCCACATAGCCGACCGGACCGGGCCCGAGCCGCCGCTCGGTGAGCTCCTCCAGCCGGGTCAGATCGGTGGCCAGCCGCGGTACGGCACCCGTCATTCCGTTCAGATAGATCTCGTACTGGAAGTCGGCCCGAGGCCCTCTCGACGACATCACACCAGCCCACCTGACCAGCGGAAATCAAGTCGGCGAGGCGTCACTGTGTGGTGGGGCCCGCCGGCAGGGCTCGTGGTGGCTTTGCTGAGGGTTCGATCGGCCGGGACCTGGCCTCACCGGACTCGAGCGCACTGGATTCTGTGCGCGGGGACTCCAGTTCGTTCAGGACGCGCTGCGCGGTCGAACGTTCAATATCAAACACCAGCTTGTCGCTTGCGAGCACCGCCTTAATTTCCGCGATCGCCAGCTGGCGGTTGACGCGGGCGAGGAGACGGGCGGACTCCCAACGTTCGGAGGAGTTGAAGCTGTCTCGGACCATCGCAAGGAGTGCCTTCTCACCGGCTTTCCGGTCGACTTGCGCCAGCGTGTACGCGTGGTGCGCTGGTGGTCTGAAAAAGTTCCTGCCGCGGAACTCGCGGCGGAGTACTTTCGCGGCCGTCCGCGGACTGATTCGCGCCAGCGCGTCGACCACTTCCGGGCCTGCGCTGTGGAACGTGTCCTCGCCAATGCGCTTCTTGAGGGCACGCACGGCGCGTCCGCGATCCAGCTCCGCCAGCAGTCCGGCGACCTCAGCCGTGTCGGGGTCGTGATTCAGTTCGGGCTTACGGACCAGCTGTTCCAGGACAGCTCGGGCCTGCCTCGCGTCATGCAGTACCAGCGCCTGCGCAGCGGTCACCCGTTCCTCCCCGGAGCGGGTCCGGTCCAGCGCCCACTCCGTCAGCAGCCGGGCCGGATCCCGTCCGTTCTCCGCCGTGGCGGCCTCGACGAGGATTTCGGGGCCGCGCAAGCTGGCCACATCCCGTCCCGCGATCAAGGGCGGGGCTGGGAGGGTCCGCAGCTCCGGCAACAGTTCCGATAGGTACATGGCCGCCCTGAGGCGGTCCCCCAGCGACAGGGAATCGTCGCACACGAGGGAGGTGAAGGCCTCCACACCCAGGGCGTGTTCCAGCAGCCCGAGGGTCCCCGCCGCGTCGAAGCGTGAGGTGACGACGGCCTGCGGCCCCGCGGGCACGTCATAGAAGTATGTAGTGGTGTCGCGCACCTCGCGCCGCTGTGTAGTTCTTCCGGCGAAACTCATGCCGGTAGCTACGGCCCCTCGGAGCAGTGCGACGGCCCGGTCCCGGTCCCATGCCGCCAGCTCCCATAGCGCAGCCAGGCGCTCGTGGGCTGCGAGTCGCGGCGCTGTCGCCATGTTCTCCAGCAGCGCGAGACCCTCGGCTCGGTCGGCGTAGACGAGAGCGCCGGCGGCCCAGGCGCAGCCGTAGTCCAGTGCAGCGACGCGCAGCCGGGTGAGCATCTGTGGCAGTACGCGTGCCGGAAGCGAGCCCTTGTCGTGCAGCAGGCGGGCTACCAGCCCGGTGGCCTGCCCCGGCTGACGCGGCTGCGCAGGCTCGTCCGTCAGCGCGGCGTCGTGCAATGCCATCGCGTTCGCGTGGTGTGTCGCAGCCGTCCGCGCGCTCTGCGCAGCGCGCGCGTGCGCCTCCCGATGACGCTGCACGGGGCCCGGTCCGAACAGGCTCAGGACCAGGTCACCAGCGTCCATGCCATATTTCGCCCAAAGCCCGAAGACGAACTCCACGTAGGCGTTCTCCTCGGGGAAGTCGCGGACCCGCCAGTCTTCGCTCACCCCCGAAACCACGGCCCGGCCTGCGCTCGTCGCTGGCTCAGTGGTGCGTGCCGTGAGCCGGGCTGCAAGGAACTCCTGCACGGTCTGGTGCAGGAATGCGAGGTCGTCACCCTCGCCGGTCATCAGGCCGGTGCGCCGCAGCAGTTCGCCCACGACCTGGCGCCACTCGTCCTCGGGCAGGTGGCCGGGCCGCAGCTCGGCGGTCTCCCGGACGGCCAGTTCCAGCATTGACAGTTCCTGCCCGCCGATCCTCTGACGGTGCCCCGCCAGCTGCTCCAGCAGGCCCCGTACACGCTTGACGAGTTCGCTCACGGCTTCCGGGGCATCCGGATACCCCTTGACCCGGGCCCGCAGTCCTTCCAGGGCCAGGGTGGGCGGCCGGTGCATCTTCTCCAGGAGACGGTCAACGAACTGTTCGTACAGCTCGATCCGGCCGCGCGGCAGCGGGCTATCCGGTCTCTCCGCGAAGATCACCACGAGCATGGTCGCCAGCAGGGGGATGCCGGCCAGATGCAGCATGTGGCTGCGTTCCGTCGCCTGGAGGAAGCGGTCGGTGAGCGTCTCCGCCTCCGGCAGCCGCAGGCTGTGCAACCACTGATTCGCGAACTCGCGCAGCACGTTCAGTCCGAAGGGCTGCATGCGGAAGACGGGTGCCTCCACCCGCAGCAGGGGCTCGAGTTCCTCACGGGACAGGGGCCGCGTGGTCACCAGGATGTGGAATTCCGGCGTCCGGCAGAGCGACGCGACGGTGTCGAGCACCGTCTTACGCTGCACGGGGTCGAGTACTTCGTCCACACCGTCGACCAGGACCAGCCATGGCACTCCCGGCAGTGGGGGTCCCTCGAACATATCGCGGGGCAGCGGCGTTCTGAGGCGTATGGCCGGGTCCCGTTCTACGGCGGTGCGCAGCAGATCGGAGAGGTATCCGGGCTGCGCGAGGGCGTCGGCCCGCACCCGTACCGGCACCGCGTGAGGTTGGCCCCCGGCCAGCCAGGTGTCGGCGAGCCGCGCGGTGAGCCGTCGGCTGAGGCTGGACTTGCCGGCGCCTGGACCGCCGACCACCACCACGCGGGCGTGCTCTGTGATCAGGGAGTCCGCCGGCAGCAGGGGCGCGTCGCCGAGGTCGGCGTGGGGTTCCACCGCGCCCTGGGGTGAGACGTGCTGGCTGACGTAGACCTCGGCGAGCGGCGGGGTCACGGCGCCGGGCACGCGGACCGCGTACGGATGATCGTCAGCCGCCGCCCGCGCGGCCTCCAGATACGCTCGCAGCGCCGGACCGGCGTACCGCCAGCCGCCCGCCCGCAGTTGAGCGTCGTCCAGGAGATCCATCCAGGCACGGCGGGCGGGAGTCACAGCGCCGGGCTCGTCAAGGACGTCGTACGTCTCAAGGAGTGTCTGCACGGGGATGAGCCGGGCGCCGGGCACGCCCCGCTCCAGCGAGTGCGCGAAGCGGAGTACGCCGCAGACGGCGCCGGTACGCCAGTTGATCACCGGTGCGCCGCTGAAACCGGGGGCGGCCCGCCCGTGCGTCGCGTGGTACAGAGCGACCGAACCACCTTGGTGCGCCCGACGAGAGGGCCCCTGGGCAGTGAAGGAGACCGCGTCGCCGTCCCGGTAGGGCCCCTGGGGGTGCCCGTGCGACCACAGGTCGTCCCCCGGTTCGATCGCCTCGGCCAGGCAGACCACCGGGTGGTCGAGTCCCTCGGGTGCGCGCAGCAGCGCCAGGTCGGCGCCCGAGCCGTCCGGGCCCGTCGGCCGAAACCACTCCGGCTCCGCTGTGAGCGAGAGCTCCCGGCCGCGCCAGCGGGCGGTGACCGGCGCGTCGGCGGAGCCCACCACATGAGCGCAGGTGAGCACCAGGCCGGGCCCCACGAAGAATCCGGAGCCCTCGGCGCCGTCGGCGCCCCTGAGTGCGAGGACGGCGTCGGACAGCGCGTCGACGAGAGCGGACCTTGTCACGCGTCGATTGTGACCGCAGTCACTCTCGTGCGCACCTAATATGCCTGCATACATCGGGAGTTAGGGGGAGCCCATGACGGACGAGATGATTCCGGTAACTCTGCCCGACGGGAGCAGACTGCTGGTGCGGGCCCAACGCACCGAACAGACCGTGGGGAGCGGGGACGACGACGAGCGTGAGATCGCCGCACGCGTACCCAGCATCGACCAAGTCACAGATGCGGTCGGCGGCTTCGCCAACCGCATCGGCACCGCGCTCAGGCGCTCCGCGCCGACCCGGCTCACTGTCGAATTCGACTGCGAGATCGGATTCGACTCCGGGGGCCTGATCGCCGTCCTCGGCAAGGGCAGTGCCAAGAGCGCCTTCCGTGTCGTCATGGAGTGGGACAAGGGCACTCAGGTGGAAGAGGGGAGCTGAGGTTCCGGCCCGGGGCGCGTGTCACGCCGATGCGGCGCCGGACGCGTCGACCGGGGGCGGAAGTGTGCGCAGGCGTTCGCGCAGATCGGCCACGTACTCGGCGGGGCGGGAGGCGAGCGGGCCCGCCAGGTGCTCCAGCCGGGTGTGGGCGGTGGCGCGCAGGCGGCTCGGCGGCATCCGGTCGAGGACGCCCAGGGCGCGCTGAGCGGCGTCGGACAGCTGGTCGGAGGCCTCGGCCTGGTCGAGGACGAGCGTGGCGGCGGCCCATCCGGGGGTGCCGGGCGTGCAGGCGCCGCGGAGCCCTCGGCGCGGGTGCGGGCCTGCTCGGTGCGGCCCCGTGTGAGGTGCGCCTCCGCCTGGTGCAGGGCCAGTTCGGGCACGTCGAACCCGAAACAGCCCGGGGCCTGGCCGGCGGGGCCGGCTTCGAGTTCGGTCAAAGCCACGTCGCGGCAGCCTCCCGGTCGCGGCCCGATGGCGGCATGTCGCGAGCGGGTGATTGCGGCGGTCATGGGCGCCCCCTTGAACTTCCTCCGCGGGTCGAAACCCGAGGATTCTTCTATCAGAGGTTTCGGCCGGTCGCCCGCCCTACGGGTTCCTGCTTCGCAGACCGGCTGGTGCCGAGGTCTCCCAAGCTGACAGGGCCTGCCCGCCCCGAGGATGTTGGGCGCGGCGTTGACGTCAGCGTGCGCGGTGTGCTCGCACGCGGTACACACGAACTCCGCTTGGTTCTTGCGAGAGTTGGCGTCCACCACCCGGCACCGGTTGCACGGCTGCGACGTGTACACGGGATCGGCCCTTACCACTCGCGTGCCTGTGTGCCGGGCCGCGCTGGTGAGGGCCCCACCTGCTTCACACCCCTCGCTCGGCTTGCCGCGCTCGTCGTCCTCGCGGCGATCGCCCTCACCTCGCTCGCGGTCGACGCCGGCGACGAGCTCACCGAGCACCAGGGCCCGCCTCCTGTGCGCCGAGATGAAGGCGATCGACCACGTCGCGCTCGCCTACGGCACCTTGCCGGCCGCCCAGGACACCCCACTCACGCCGGCCATGAAGGCGGTGATGCTGCTGCTTCGGAAGACCCCCTCCGCGTGCACGTGTGCCGCGGCGGCCGGAGCCTGAGTGCGTGGACTTCCCCGTCGATGTCGCGCTCGCCGAGCTCGTCCCGACCCTGTCGGTCGGGGCGGGCCGGCGGTACGAGATGAAGTCGACGGTTCTCCAGACGCTTCGAATATGTCTCAGAAAGCCTGCGAAGCAGGTCGAGGCGTACGTCTGCCTCGGCGACCGATGTTCGAAGGGTGGTCGTCGTCCGGCACAGCCGCTTGGCCTGATCGGCGACTCCGTCACTTCGAGCCGTAGTACAGCCGGAGGAAGTCCTCCATCGCCGCGTCGACGCCGTCGCGGTCACCGGTGGCGAGCAGGTCGAGCAGCAGACCGCGGACGGTGGCGAGCCCCAGCCTGGCGCGGTTCCGGGCCACTAGAGGGTCCGTCCCTGCTGCAACCTCGGCGGCCACGAGCGGCTCCAGCCAGTCGTTCACGAGCCCTTCGAGGACCGGGGTAGCCTCGGGGCGACCCCGCAGCGCGTGCCCGCAGATTTCGAAGAAGAGCCGCTCCTGACCGGCTAGTCGAGGGTCCGTCAGCTGCTGCCAGAGGAGCCGCGCAGCATCGGCGGGCGAGAGACCGGGTTCCAGGCTGAGCCGGGACAGCAGATCACGCTGGCGCTGCTCCGACGTCCGGACGATCTCGACGAGCAGGTGTTCCTTGGAGCCGAAATAGTGGATCAGCATGCGGTGGCTGACACCGATCGCGGCGCCCAGGCCGCGCAGACTCAGGTCCGCGATGCCGTGTGCCGCGACGTAGTCCACGGCTGCGTTCACCAGTTGAGCACGCCGGTCCCCGTCCGTGCCGGGCTCTGCTTCGCCCTCAGGATGTGAGCCGTCCGTATTCACCACGTCATGAGTGTACCAATTGGTACATGCCCTGTGTACCGTGTGGTACATGAAGTCTGTCACCGTGTCGATCGACGTACCGCAGGCGCCCGAGCAGGTCTACGACTTCCTCGAAGTCATGGCTCACCACGAGCTGTTCACCAACCACTATCTGACCGACTGGCGCTACAGCGGCCCAGGCCGCGGCATCGGATCGTGCGCCACGGTCACAGCCGCGCTGGGCGGCACGAAGACCCGCGTCACCATCGAGGTCGTCGAGGCCGACCCGCCGCGGCGCATCGTCGAACGGAACGTCAGCGCGGCCGGCCGACGTCTGGCCCACGGCACCTACACCATCGAACCGCTGCGGACCGGTGGGAGTCACTTGTCGTTCACGTATGCCTGGGCGCGCGCCCCGCTCGCCGACCGCCTGCTGGCACTCGTCGTCCGGGCCACGATGCGGCGCGCCAACCGCGCGGTCATGCGACGCCTGGCCACCGAGTTGGCTCGCCACGTGTCCGCTGCCGGATCCTGACGTTGGTGCATGTCAGCTCTTTTGCCCGACGCAAGACCCGAGGCCGACCGTGTCCCTGCCCGCACCCCGGGCTCGGACTGGCCGAGTCGGCTTCGTCCAAACCCGGTGCACATGCCTGGTTCTTGGCGCAGCAGGCCGAGCGACATACCGGCCTCCTCCACCCCCGGAGCAACACACCCACCAGCACGTCGCAAGCGCCGAACAAAGAGGCAGAACGAAACCCCGACGGAAGCTGCACGCAGATGTCTCATGAGACATGGCTCAGTCTGGCCTCGCGGCCTTCAACATGCTGCCGCCGGGCGTGGCCTTGGACGGCGAGGCCGTGATCTACGCCCAAGGGAAGATCGATCTCGCGGCGGGAGCAGTCGCCTTCCCTATCCACCCCGGCCCGAGCGCGCCGTCTCGCCGAGAACCTGCCCACCCACTTCGCGGCCTGGGACGTCCTGCCCCACCCCGAGCAAGGCGACGTACGAGCACGTCCGTACGACGACTGCAGGGCCCTGCTCGTCGACCTGCTTGAGGAGTACGACGTCCAGCCGCCGCTCCAGCTGGTCCCGATGACCGACGACCCCGCCGTGGCCACGGCTTGGTACGGGGTCCCGCCGGTAATGCTCCAGGATTGAACGCTAAGGCTGGTCACGGTGGACAGCAGCTCTCCGGTGCGCGGGTGGCGGGCGGTGAGGTCCATCGCGGAGAACGCGCCGCAGTGGATGCGCAGGGCGAGACGGTCGCGGTGGAGGACGTCGAGCACGTCGAGGATGTGCCCGGTGCCGCGTACGAGGCGGAACATCTCGGAGATGTGCACGGCGTCGCCCGGCCCGGCGCACGCCAGCAGTTCGCCGAACTTCGGGCGCTGCAGCGGGTGGAGGCGGCTGGAGGTGCCAGGGGCCCCTCGAAGATAACCGGGCCTCGATCCCGGCCTCGTCCAGTCACACCGTATTCGTGAGCCGAAGCACGATAGTTGTCACAGAGGCAGGCTTGCTGTCACAGACTGGGCGGCGCGCCCTGGACGCCCGGCGGTGTTCTGGCGGTAGGTCAAGGTCGAGGCGGTGGCGGGCTCTGCAGCACGCGCGTCGGCGGGTGGTGGCGATACACCGCGGGGACAAGGAGGTGTGTCCTGCGGCCGGGAGTGGACCGCTAGGGTGCATTCGCGGCGGTCGGCGGTGTTCAGTTCGTTGCGGTGATGGACGCGGGCCTGACGGTCGAGAGCGGCTGGCTCGCTACCATGGCCCGATGGCCGGGACGAGCAAGCCAACCGACACGCCAGCGCTCCGCGTGCTGGCCCGCGCCGCCCGCGCGAACCTCGGCGAGTTCGAGCACCGGGTGCGCCGCCGCCCCGGCCTCGGCGGGGCGGCGGCGTGTCTGGTGATCCTCGTCGTCGTCATGAACTTCCTGGTCAACGGGCCGGAGAACGTCTGGGGCCGCGGCGTTGTGGTGGTTGGCCTGCTGATCGTCATCACATGGGGTTATGTCTGGTTTCAGCGCATGCGTGGTGGGCTCTACCTGTTCTCGGAGGGTTTCGTCGACGCCGCCGGCAGACGTGTGGTCAGCGTGGCGTGGTCGGAAATCCGGTCGATAGAGGGCGAGAAGACGCAGTTCGCCATTGGCTCGCTTCCGGCGGGCAGCGCTTTCGCCTACGAGGTGGCGTTCACGGCGCGGGTGACCGGCCGCGAAGCTGTGTGGAGGTTCAACACCACGTACAGCGACGTAGGTGAGCTCGCCGGACTGATCTCCCGGCGTTCCGGTGTCCCGGTGACCGGCCTCACCGACCCGTACCAGCTGTGAAGTGGCCTCGGGCAAGCCATATTTGGCGATGACAGATCAGCCAGCTTTGAGCCCCCGAACGATCCGACTTATACGCCTCGCCAGCTGCGACGTGTCCGGTGACAGCAAGCCTGCCTCGCCCCTCGCCGATGACAAGTAGCGTGCGGACACCGACGGGGACGCCATCAGCAGCGGAGGCATAGGCACGGTCTGACCCACCGGAGACCTCCACGGGTTCCACAAGATCGCGCCGGCGGACCGCCTGACGTCCAGCGGCCGCATGCCACAACGCCGCACCGACCTGCGGAAAAGACCATGCTCACGTTCCGGCGCGGCAACAGAGGCGGCCACATCTGCCCAGCAACCAATGACGTCACTTACGCGTCGGACACCACATGGAACGCGAATGGCTCTTCTCGCTCATACCGTTGCTGATCGGCGTGAGCTTCCTCTGTGCTGGCGTGTATGGACTCCGCCGCGCCAGCGCGCTCCGACGCACCGGAATCACTGCGGTAGGCCGAGTCGTGCGTCACGACACCAGGCGAGACGACGACGGAGCCAAGTACCACCACCCCGTCGTGGCCTGGACCACCCGGGACGGCCGCGACTGCACGTACCCCTCCAACTTCGGCCGCGGCACAGTTCTCCACGGCTACGGCATCGGCAACTCCGTCACGGTCCTCTACGACGAGAAGAACCCCTGCCGCTTCGAGATCCGAGGCTGGGACAACCCGTCGATCTACCTGGTATTCACCGTCGTGGGAGCGGCGCTCACAGCCGGCACCCTGTCGGTTCTCCTGGTCTTGCTGATCACTGGCTGATCACCAGCGGCTTCCGCAGGAACCCGGAGATCCGTGTCCGGTGACAGCGATTCTGGACGGATCGTCATCGAAGTTGGACTGCCCTGATCCGTACCGGCCTCCACCCCCTTAGGAGAAGGCCGTTCCTTCCAAATTTGAAAGGAACGGCACGGCGGGTCGGCGCACCTGGCACCGATCTCGTGGTTCGCTGCTCACCGGCGGATCGGCTGGTGCATGGTCAGCCCATGGAGAACTTCTTCGAGCGGGTAGGCCGCTGGCACGATAGTTGTCACCAAGGAAGGCGTGCTGTCACCAGGGCCACCGGACGGCGTGCTGAGCAGAGTTCTGGACCGCGGTGCAGTCTCAGCTGTCCACCCCGGCTTCCCACTTGCGTCGGCGCAGCACGTGGTCGCTGAAGAGGTGTCGGCTCCGGTCGAGCAGTTCACCCACCTCTGCGTCGCCGCGCCGCCCGTCCGGCGACGGATGCCAGCGCTGCACTGATTGCCCCGCCCAGGTGCGCAGCTTTATATCCGGGTCCTCGAACAGACCGACCGCCGCCTGTAGCGCCACGATGCCGCCGCGCGCGTCGAGCAGCCGGAATGCGCCGACGCGGACGTGCCGCGGCTGCTCGGAGCTGGTGCGCTCCAACAGCCGCTCGGCGGGCAGTTCCTTGGCCGAGGGCAGCAGGGCGGCGGCGGTCTCGCGGACGACACCGGCGGCAGGGTCGTCGAGGAGCGGCCACAACTGCTTCGCATCCACGCAGTCCAGTGCCCGCAGTCCTGCCACCGCTCGCGCCCGCACCCCGGCCGCCGGGTGCACGAGCAGCGGCCACAGCAGGCTGGCGTCCGCGCGGTTCCCGCACTCGGCCAGCCCGATGACCGCACCGGGCGACAACTCGGGGTCGTCCGGTGCCGAGCACCGCTCGCGGTACCAGGCCGCCGGGTCACCTCCCTGCTGTCGTACGACATACCGGGCGCAAGCACGCACGAGCGCGGACCGGTCGCTGAGAAACGGCTCCGCCTGCTTTGACCGTCCCGCCCGTCTCAGCGCGGTGACGCCGGCCGAACGGGTACGCGGGTTGCGTGCGGACAGCAGTGGAGGCAGCACACCCTCGTAGGCCTCCTCATCCCCCAGAGCCGTGAGCGCCGCTGTGGCACACAGGTCCTGGACCACGGTGTCCTGGTCCCCGGCGGCCGCGCGGGCCAGCTCAGCGGGACGGAGCAGTCGGCCCTCGATGGCCAGCCGGTACGCGAACCGCCGGACGATGCGGTCGGGGTCA
Organism: Streptomyces sp. NPDC058246; assembly: GCF_042881985.1. Lineage (NCBI taxonomy): Bacteria > Bacillati > Actinomycetota > Actinomycetes > Kitasatosporales > Streptomycetaceae > Streptomyces > Streptomyces sp. NPDC058246. Next base: position 120,335 of record NZ_JBHVWZ010000025.1, read on the forward strand.
GCGAAGAGAACAGCGAGCTGCCCGTGGGATGCCTGGCGCAGGATCTGGCGGAGCGCATCGACGCCGAAGGCACCTCTGTCGCGGCGGCCGACGCGGAGGATGAGCGGCGCAAGGTCAAGGGCAGAGTCCACGTTCAGGGCCTCGCACAGCAGCTGCCGGGCGTGCTCGCGCACTGGGCCGACCCAATCGGCGCAGCGGATCACGACCAACGGCAGCAGACTGGGGTATCGGACCGGCTGGCGCAGCGCCTCCTGACGGATCCGCCCGTCGCGGTGGCAGAGGGCGAGTGCGAGCCGAGACTCGCCGAGCTGAGTCAGGTTGGCGGGCAGTGGGGCGGAGTGCTCCCACCCCGGCAGGAACTGCGGGCGGTACCAGGCCACCTCGCGCACTCCTGCGTCCAGCGCGAGCCAGTCGCCGGGGTCGGCGACATCAAGCGTGCTTTGAAGCGGCGCACCTCCCGCGAGCCGCGTCGCTGCCGCTGTCCCGTCCTCGATGTCCTCAAGCATTCCCGCCCCTCCGGCAGTCGTACCAGGTGATCGTAGGGTGCGGGGTTCGCGTAGGGCGCGCGAAGTATGACCCGTGATCGCCGAGGGCCGCTGCTTGACACCCTGCCCTCCAGAGGCTGAACACGGAACGAGACTGGCCACTCTCGTGCTCAAAGCGGCCAAGTGAAGCGCTCGGTCACAGGAGGTCATGAGCCGAAGCGCGATAGCTGTCATCAGGGCCGGCGGACGGAGCATGCAGAGGCGGCCACAGGGGTTGCGGGACAGCTCAGGCGGCTGCGGAGCCGTCTGAGGCGGTGACATCGCCCCTGCTTCGCTTGCCGCTGGTGACACGTAGCGCGCTGCATCGGTGACAACCGCCCTGCTTCGTACTCACTGAAGCCGCAGGCCAGCGGATGCCGATGGTGACAACTACCGTGCTTCGGCTCATTATTCGCGGGCCGTCGCACAGCGCTCTGGCTGCGGCCCGCTCCCGAATCCGCACCATGAATACGAGGCCGAAGATGACCAGGATGTGGCCGCCCGGCGGCGCCCGCCGCCCGCTCGCCCCGCGCGTCGCCGTGCCCCGCGCCGGTCGACCCCGCCCACATCGGCCGCCGCGTCGCCCGGCGCCGGGCGAAGGGGCATGGACGCCGTCGCCGTTGCGACGGCCCTCGAGGAAACACGGTTCGACGCCCGGCAGAACTCGCGGCACGAGGACCTGGCCGCCGGTCGTCGGTGTGGTCGTCAGCGGTGCGCATCGTGGAGCGGACCAGCCCGTGCAGGTGGCACGACCACAGGGCGAACGAGTCTTCGCGGACGAAGGGCCGCTCGATGAGCCGCAGGGCGGGTGCCTCGTGGGCCATGCCCGCGGACCGGGTCGCGAGCGGGACGTCGAAGGAGTCCAGGAGGCTGACGGAGCGGAGCACGTGCCGTTCGTCGGGGGTGAGGTCGGAAAGAGTGCGGGAGACCAGGACGGGGAAGTCGTGGTCGAAGTCGGCCGGCTGCGGGGTTCGGCCGGTGCGGCGCAGCTCCAGGAACCGCATGGTCGACGCGGCCCTCGCACAGATCCCCGACGCCTACCGCCACGGCACCCCGATCCTCATCCGCGCCGACAGCGCGGGCAGCGCCAAGGCCTTCCTGACCCACATACGCTCCCTGCACAAGGCCGGTGCGCTGGGTTCCGTCCTGCTCCAGTGCCGGATGCCAGACCTGCGGGGGCAGGGCGCGGATCGCCTGGCGGATCGGCGCGGTGACGGCGTGTCCGACCGAGAAGGACGCCTGGACACCGTACGCATCCACCTTCGGATCGCCGACACCTGGCCCTGGCGCCACGAACTCGCCGACGCGTTCACTCGCCTCGCGGCCCCGCCCCGACCCGCGACCTGACCAGCCGAACCGCCCCTGCCCACCCACCACCCGAGGAACCCCAGGAGCACCCGGCCACGCGCCGGCCCCCGCCATGCCCAGCCGCCCACGCACCACCCACGCGACCATCCGCGCATTTCAATCGACCCCAGCTGAAACACGGAGGTTAGGGCTAGAGTCCAGAGAGCCAGGCGCGAGTACGGGCTGAATGATCAGATGGACGTGGACAAACAGTGACCGAAGGGACCGTGTCGCACATCGGCGACTGGTGGCACTCCCGGCGCCCGGCGGGCACTGCCGCGTACCTCGTCGATCCGAGTGGATCCGACGGGGCAATGGTCCTGCGCGAACTGCACAGCGGCATGAGTGAAAGTGTCCTCGTCGATGCCTCCGGCCTCACCGCGGAGCAGGTGCACGAAACTGCGTTGCTCGCCCTTGGTGTCGACCTTGCCCCGGGTCGCCGGGACGAGTGGCGCGCCCAGCTGTACGACATGGCTGGCGACCGTCTGCTCATCGTCACGAACACGCATCGAGCGGGGTCGACCCGGCGCTCCTCCGAACCCGAGCACCTCATCTCGGGGACGATCGAAGCGCTCGCCACCGGTAGAGTCGGGGTGCTCGCCCACGTCATCCCGCGTGACCTGCTGGCTGCGGGTGACGAAGATGACGACGACGAATACGAGCAGAACGAAAGCCGGGTCGTGTTCCAGCTCCCGGAACACGACAACGCATCCGCCCTCCCCGACTCCACGGCGCTGCGCGCGCTCGCGCTCGCGGAGCCGCGCGTCGTACCGACACAGGCGTGGGCCGAGCTGACAACGGCTTTGAGCGGTGAACCGGTCTCCATGGCCGAGCTCGATCAACTGACCCTGACCACAGCGGAACTTCTGCCGGGACCGGACGGGGTGTCCTTCGCGGACGAGGGCCTGGCCGAGGCGCTGCGGCAGGACATGGACCCCGCAGAGCTGCGGCGGGTCAACCGGCACATGACCGACTGGCTTTCGCGTCACGCTCCGGAGTTCCGCCATCCCATGGGATGGAGCCGGTCGGGCCCCATGGGGTCGTACGCGGCGAACGGGCTCGCCATGCACGCCGCTCAGGCGGGGGCCTTCGAAGAACTACTGCGGCAGGGCGGTCCGCTCGCGAACATCCCGCAGACGGCACTGCTTGACGCGGCGTACTTCGCGTTCGAGGGCAACATCCCCGGCAACTCGGCCGCCGCCGACGCCGTTTACCTCTGGCTCTACGGTGTCGTACCGCCGGGGCAGCCGGAATGGGCCTCCTGGCTGCACCTGATGTCGACCACCAGGGGCGACGGTGACTTCGCCTCGGCCGTCGCTGAATCCGGCGTACGCCTGCCGTGGAAGGCGGCCTGGACACGCTGGCGGCCCCCGGGTGGCTACCACCCGCGCTTCCTCGGCCCGGGGCCGGTCGACGGACTGGCCGAAGTCCGCTGGCAAGGCCGGCCAGCCGTCGCCGGGCTGTACAGTGCCACTTCACGGACCGCTGTCTGGGATGCCGCCACAGGGGAACTTCTCGCCGGTCCCTGGAACGCAAACGAGATCCCCGCCGAACATCGCGCCGACCTCGCCAGGCCCGCGTCTCCCGGTAGCGGCCGCGCCGCCCCCGAGACCTTCCGGGACCTGTGGCACGCCGTCCCCGACGCCCGCAGCGCTCACTTCACCCTCTTGCACAGCCCGCCTCTGCCCCTGGCCGACCGTGTCATCCTCGGCGGACCCGGCGGCCTCTTCGCCATCGAGCCGGCGCCCGGCGCGGCGTTCGAGGGCTTCAGCTTCCCCAACGTTCCCCCACTGTCCGGCTTGTACGCCGCCCCCGGCGAGATCGCCCCGGTCGGCGCCCCTCCGCCCAGCCCTTCACACCTCGCCGAGTTGTACGGAGCCGACGCAATCCGCGAGTTCGACGAGGACGAGATCCCCGAACGACTGGCGGACGAAGCCACCCGCCGTGCTCTCATCACCTTCGGCCTCCCCGACATGCGGGAAGGAGGAATGGGCATCTACCCCTGGGGAGACGAGCAGTTGGAGGACGTTCTGACCGAGACCCCCTGGCCGCCGGACATCGAGAGGCCCGAGGAGACCGGTCCATTCTTCCAGTTCGGCCGATGGATGGGCGGCGCACTCGTCGTCGACGGCCCCACCGGTCACGTACTTCGCATTCCCGCAGAACCGGGTGAGGACGCGCTTGCGGCACTTCCCGCAGCATTCAGCCTGGAGAACTTCTTGGCCATGGTGGCCCTCTGGATCACGGGCCTGCGCACCAGAGCGATCATCGAGGAGCACGACGAAAGGTCGCTTCTTCCCCAGCACGTTCTTATCGCCCTACTGCGCATCGACAAGAACGGGGTACTGGCCCGGGCCTGGACCTACGCCTTCCACAATGCATGAGGGCGGGATCACTCATGCCCACGGCCGACCCGACCCGACCCGCCGCCCGGAACTGGTCGGCGAGGGTGTCCGTGCGGCCCTGAACGCGCGTCGCCGGTGTGGACGGACATCAAGTCCTGACCGGACAGGCCGCGCTCGACCAGCCAGTCCGGTGCGGGAGGGCGGGCCGCGATGCCGCGCTGACGCTCCAGCTCCCGCAGTTCCTCGTCCAACGTCTCCCCGGCGATCGCCAGACCGGCTGACTCGTGATGAGCCCGGACAATTGTGGAATCCACACTGACCAGCTCAAGCCCGACCTGCCCACGGGACGCGGCCTCGGCGATCAGCGTGTCCATCAGGCCCTGGAACACCCCGGCCTTGGACCAGGCATTGAACCGGTCATAGAGCGTCGACCAGGATCCGTATCGTTCTGGCACGTCACGCCAGCCAGAGCCGGTGCGGAACCGCCGCAGGATCCCGTTGAACTGCTCCCGCATCCGCCTGCCGGGGACTTGGGTTCTAGGATCCGGAGATGGATATCGATATTGAGGAGTGGGCAAGCGGAGCACGGCCAGCGATACGCGACATGATCGATAGTCTCGGCGGAGACGTTGAGGCGTTCGATGCCGATCCGCTCTCGGCAGTTGCGGTCCTGGACGACCTCATCAACCGCATGCCGTGGCGGCAGTTCGAGGAAAACAACTGGGTCTGGATCCACTCGGAGCTGTCGGCGTTCATTGCAGAAGTCCTTATCCACCACTACGGGGGAGTTTGGAAAGCTGTGCCGGACGCCTCCGCACCCCAAGGATGGGCTCCAGTCATCCAAGTCTGCGGCAAAGACGGGCTCGCTCGCCAAGTCGCCCCCATGGTGTTGGTGTACCAAGAACTCCACCCCTTTCCGCAGCGGATCCCGCGCCTGGTCGAGCGCGCCGCTGCCCTCGCCGGGCACGGCCCTTGAGAGCCCGAGGTTCTCGCACAGACGCTCACCCTGCCCGGGCTCGCCCGATCGCCTGGCCAGCCTCGTACAAGCCGCTTCCTGCCACTGGCAGTCAGGCCCGGATCTGGCAGCCAATGAACGCGGCCGGCTGTCCTTCGAGGGGTCGGCTGGTTCCTCGCCTACGACCAGGAGCACGAGCGCGTCGACCTCGGCCCCGACGTCGCCAGCGACACGAACTCGATCATGTCCCACCTGCTCGAGGTCGAACTGTAGGCGATGCGCTCGTCAGACCACTTCCGTCGAGGCCGTATGAACACCCGCCAGTCACTACCTCGCTGACCTGGGCTCATCCTCTATTTTCGGACCAGCAGAGTGGTCTGCCTGGTTGCATTGAGGACTCCAGCTCGGAGGGAAACTGCAGGCGGCTATGGCGTCGGTCTGCGGGTTGATGACGAGTTCCGCGGCATTTGTGTATGTCTCGTACCCGGTGAAGGCTTGGCTGTTGTCCAGCATGTTCTCTCCCTGTACGGCCGATAGTCGCTGAACCATGCTCAGCGCACTTTCTTCCTCTGGCTCCCATGCTGCCGGTAGCGTTCCCTGGCGCTGTCCTCCAACTGGTGGATGTGTCGGCGGAGGTTGCTCGCGGACAGATGCCGCGCAAATTGCTCTGGTCGGAAAATCGCGTACCTTGCGAGGGGGAGGGAGCTGCGGCGGAGACCAGCGGAGCCTTCACCGGGTACGACACGTACGCGCATTCCACCGTAATCGTCGTCGATTTGCAGAAGCCGTCCGTGGCCGTGTGCAGGCCGCTTCCAGTTGGAATTCCTTTCCGTGGTGCAGGGAAGTCTCCCTCGGCCTCCGCAGACATGACGCGCCGTCGCTACGCGAGGGGAGAGGCGCCGCGTCCGCGTGGCTGGCCGACCCCTCCGAGACCGGCGCGACGGCCGGTCCCGGACTTGACCGCGGCGGCGGTCCTGGTCGTGGCGGGCATCAGGAGATCTCCGGATCATCGGTTTGGCCGCCGCCCTCGATGAGGGTGAACATGCGGTCGTAGGAGTCGAGTTGGCGTTATTCGACCTCGACGAGATCACGTGCGGTGCGGCGTTGTGCCGGCGGGTGGGCAGGGCCTGGGAGGCTTGGTGGTGGCGGTAGTCGCCGCGCAGGAGGGCGGTGGCGCGGGCATGGACGGGGTCGATGATGGTCTGCTGCCTGGCCCGGCACTGCGGATGGCGGGAAACTGCGGACGGCAGCGACCGTCGGCGCTCAGGTGAATCTTGCTGGTGAAGCCGCCGCGCGAGTGGCCCAGGCCCTCACCTCCTGCACCACCTCCACCAGTCGGCCGACGGGGCTCTGCCACGGAGTCTCGTCCTGGTGTTCTGCCGCCTCGTCCCCCTTTGGCCTGGCGGGCGCGGGTGATGGTTCGATGTGCGCGCCGGCTGCGTGGTGGTGTGCCCGCACGGTGGTGGAGTCCACCGAGACGTCCCAGTCGGTCTCTCCCGCCGTGTCGGCCGTAGCCGGAACCTGCTGCAGCAGACGTTCCCAGGTGTCGTCCGCCGCCCACAGCCGATGGCGCTCGTAGACCGTCTTCCAGGGCCCAAACCGCTCTGGCAGGTCACGCCAGTGCACCCCGGCCCGCACTCGGTGCAGGATTCCGTCGATCACCTGGCGGTGATCGTGCCACCGCCCGCACCGGCCGTTGCCCACCGGCAGGAACGGCCGCGGCGTTCCCACTCCGCGTCCGACAGATCACCGCGTTCTCCCCGTCCCATGCCCGATACAACGAGCAGATCAAGCGAAGGCCACCTGATCGGCCGGAGAGCTCCTGGTTGCGGCGCTGTCCGGGACCTGTCGCGGATGGGGTTGTTTCGCGTAGCGCTCACGCTGGCGTTGTGGTGCCTTTCGTGGGCGGTGGTGCTGGGTGTGGGGGTTGGTTGTTTGGTGGCTGGCGGTGGTTCCGGGGGGCTTTGGTCGGTGGGGCGGTCGGTGAGGCTGCTGGTGGTCTGTGCCGGGGCCTGCGGGGGGCTCGGGGCTGCCGGGGGCTGTGGGCCCCCCTTTTTTGTGGTCTGGGTTTGGGTGGGTGGGGGGCGTGTCCCGTGCGGGGGTGGGGGCTGGTGGTGGTGGGTGGGGGGTGCTTTTAGTTGTTGTTTATGTGTGTGTCAAGTCCCGATTTGTCGGAGGGTGACGGGGGGTGGGGTGGCGGGGCTTACTTGTTGCACGGCCTGGTC